>NZ_JAKNRV010000225.1:0-8631 GCF_023072625.1 Pseudomonas emilianonis | reverse complement strand
CCGGGCGTAACTGCGTGGTCGCGGCCGGGCAAACCCGCCGTGGCGCGGTGCGCACGCAGAGTGCTGCCGGTTGAGTGATAGCGCTGTATTCAGCGGCTCTACAGTAATTGTTCGCGGCGGCGGCCGGCAGTAGGTTGAAACCATCTGCTGCCGGAGATATTGCCATGCCTGAGTACAAAGCTCCCCTGCGCGACATGCGCTTTCTGATCGACAACGTGTTTGATTTCCACGCTCACTACGCCGCCCTCGGCGCGACAGACGCCAGCCCGGACATGGTCAGCGCGATCCTCGAAGAAGGTGCGAAATTTTGCGAGAACGTACTCGCGCCACTCAACCGCAGCGGCGATGAAGAAGGCTGCCATTTCGACAAAGGTGTGGTGACCACGCCCAAGGGCTTCAAGGAAGCGTTCGCCCAGTATGTGCAAGGTGGCTGGCACGGCGTGGCGGCCGACCCGGCCTACGGTGGCCAAGGCTTGCCGCAATCTCTCGGGCTGGTGCTCAGCGAAATGATCGGCTCCAGCAACACGTCCTGGGGCATGTACCCAGGGCTGACGCACGGCGCGATGTCGGCGATCCACGCCCACGGCACCGCCGAGCAGAAAGCCACCTACCTGAGCAAACTCACCGCCGGTGAATGGACCGGCACCATGTGCCTGACCGAAGCCCACTGCGGCACCGACCTGGGCCTGATCAAGACCCGCGCCGTGCCCCAGGCGGATGGCAGCTATGCGGTCAGCGGCAGCAAGATATTCATCTCCGCCGGTGAGCACGACCTGAGCGCCAACATCATCCACCTGGTGCTGGCCAAGCTGCCGGATGCCCCGGCCGGCACCAAAGGCATCTCGCTGTTTATCGTGCCCAAGTTCCATGCGGATTCGGGCGAGCGCAACGCGGTACATTGCGGCTCCATCGAGCACAAGATGGGGATCAAGGCCTCGGCCACCTGCGTGCTGAACTTCGACGCTGCCAAGGGCTTTTTGATCGGCGAGGCGAACAAAGGCCTCAACTGCATGTTCACCATGATGAACCACGCGCGCCTCGGCACCGGGATGCAAGGGCTGTGCAATGGCGAAGCGAGCTTTCAGGGCGCGGTCAAATACGCCAACGACCGCTTGCAAATGCGCGCGCTGACCGGCGCCAAGGCCCCGGAAAAAGCCGCCGACCCGATCATCGTCCACCCCGACGTGCGGCGCATGCTGCTGACCATGAAGGCGTTCAACGAAGGCAACCGGGCGCTCACCTATTTCACCGCGCAACTGCTCGACACCGCGCACTTGAGCCGCGACGCCGGCCAGCGCCAGGAAGCCGAAGACCTGCTGGCGTTCCTTACGCCGATCTGCAAAGCCTTCATGACCGACACCGGGCTGGAGGTGACCAACCACGGCATGCAGGTGTTCGGCGGCCATGGTTTTATTCGCGAGTGGGGCATGGAACAGTTGGTGCGCGATTGCCGGATTGCGCCGATCTACGAAGGCACCAACGGCATTCAGGCGCTCGACTTGCTGGGGCGCAAGGTGCTGGGCAGCCAGGGCAAGCTGCTGCGCGGTTTTACGCGGATTGTGCATAAGTTTTGCGAGGCGAATGCCGAGCATGCGCAGCTCAAGGCGTATGTGGCGCAACTCGATCAACTGAACCGGCAATGGGGTGAGCTGACGACCAAGGTCGGGATGGCCGCGATGAAAAACCCTGACGAAGTGGGCGCCGCTGCGGTGGACTACTTGATGTACAGCGGCTACATCATCCTCGCCTATCTGTGGCTGCGCATGGCGATCGCGGCGCAGACGCATGATGATGCCGAGTTTGCCAAGGCCAAGCTGGCCACCTGCGACTTCTACTTCAAGCGCTTATTGCCACGCACCGCCACCCATCGGGCGGCCGTGGAGGCGGGCAGCGAGTGCCTGATGAGTCTGCCTGCGGAGGCATTTGGCTTGTGATGACCTAAAAATACCAAGCGGTCACAAGTGGACCCTATGTGTCTTAAAAGTTGTTCGGGTACACTCGGCGCCTGTAAAACCGACCCTATCGAATCACTTTTCACGTTCTCACGAGGTTTGCCATGGCTGATTACAAAGCGCCGCTGCGTGATATGCGCTTCGTCCTCAACGAAGTTTTTGAGGTCGCCACACTTTGGGCCCAATTGCCGGCATTGGCAGACACTGTCGACGCCGAAACCGTTGAGGCAATCCTCGAAGAAGCCGGCAAAGTCACCGCCAAATCCATCGCTCCGCTTAGCCGCAGTGGCGATGAACAGGGCTGCCGCTGGGCAGACACTGTCGTCAGCACCCCGGACGGCTTTCCACAGGCCTACACCACCTACGCCGAAGGCGGTTGGGTGGGCGTGGGCGGTGATCCGGCCTTTGGCGGCATGGGCATGCCCAAGGCCGTGTCGGCGCAGGTTGAAGAGATGATCAACTCGTCGAGCCTGGCCTTCGGCCTGTACCCGATGCTGACCTCCGGCGCCTGCGTATCGATCAACACCCACGCCAGTGAAGCACTCAAGGCAACCTACCTGCCGAATATGTACTCCGGCAAGTGGGCCGGTTCCATGTGCCTGACCGAGGCCCATGCCGGTACCGATCTGGGGATTATCCGCACCAAGGCCGAGCCTCAGGCGGACGGTTCCTACACCATCAGCGGCACCAAGATCTTCATCACTGGCGGCGAACACGACCTCACCGAGAACATCATCCACCTGGTGCTGGCCAAACTGCCGGATGCCCCGGCCGGTCCCAAGGGCATCTCGTTGTTCCTGGTGCCGAAGTTCATGGTCAATGCGGACGGCAGCCTGGGCGCGCGTAACCCGGTGAGCTGTGGCTCCATCGAACACAAGATGGGGATTCAGGCCTCGGCGACCTGCGTGATGAACTTTGACCAAGCCGTGGGTTACCTGGTGGGTGAGCCTAACCGTGGTCTGGCGGCGATGTTCACCATGATGAACTACGAGCGCCTGGGCGTGGGTATCCAAGGCCTGGCGTCCGGTGAGCGGTCCTACCAGAACGCGATTGAATACGCGCGCGACCGTCTGCAGAGCCGTGCGCCGACCGGCGCGCAGGCCAAGGATAAAGTCGCCGACCCGATCATCGTCCACCCGGACGTGCGTCGCATGCTGCTGACCATGAAGGCGTCGAACGAAGGCGGCCGTGCATTCTCCACGTATGTGGCGATGCAGCTGGATATCGCCAAGTTCAGCGAAGATACCGCCGCCCGCGAGCGCGCGGATAACCTGGTGGCCTTGCTGACCCCGGTGGCCAAGGCGTTCCTGAGCGATCTGGGCCTGGAAACCACGGTGCTCGGCCAACAAGTCTTTGGCGGCCACGGTTACATCCGCGAGTGGGGCCAGGAGCAATTGGTGCGTGATGTGCGCATCACCCAGATCTACGAAGGCACCAACGGCATTCAGGCCCTGGACCTGATGGGACGCAAGATCGTCGGCAGTGGCGGTGCGTTCTACACCTTGTTCGCTGATGAGATCCGCCAGTTCACCGCCACCGCAGGCGCGGAGCTGGCCGAGTTCACCACGCCGCTCAACGCCGCAGTGGATAGCCTGGATGAATTGACGGCCTGGGTGCTGGATCGCGCCAAGAGCAACCCGAATGAAATCGGTGCGGCCTCGGTGGAGTATTTGCATGCATTCGGATACATGGCCTACGCCTATATGTGGGCAATGATGGCCAAGGCGGCGTTGGGCAAAGAGGCCGAGGAAGACTTCTACGCCAGCAAGTTGGGCACTGCGCGCTTCTACTTTGCCCGTCTGCTGCCGCGTATTCACTCGTTGAGTGCGTCTGTACAAGCCGGTAGCGAATCGCTGTTTTTGCTGGATGAGTCCCTGTTCTAAGGGTGTAGAGGCTTTGTAAGCATTCTCTTACATGACGTGCTGCTAATCGTCCTCTATCGCCAAATTGGATCCACGGATAATCTACTTCACATGGACGTCGCGCAGGAAGCGCAAAGCAACAACACGGACACGTAGGATTCTGCCAGGATGGCGGAGTGAAATGGATGTCAGGGAAACAGTCTGCAAAACCCCGCCTCGGCGGGGTTTTCTTTTGCCCGCGAAAAAGTCAGACCGGCACCTGCGGGGCATTCATCACGTCCTCCAGCAAGGTGCGCAGCAACGCCAACGTCGCTTGCTGGCGCTGCACATCGCGGCACACCAACCCGACTTTCAGTGGCACCCTGGGTTCACTCAAGGGTTTCCACAGCAGCGCCTTGCTGTTGTGTTCGTCCTGGGAGCGTCCCGGTAGCACCGTGGCCAATTTGGTATGAGGCAGGCTGTCGAGAATCCCTACCATGGTATTCAGCTCCGCCTGCACCTGCGGGCGCCGCCCGAGGTTGGACAGTTGGCCCTGCCAGATCTGCCTGATCTGAAACTCCTCCCCCAGCAGTAACATCGGCAACTCGGCCGCCTGTGTCAGGGAGACTTTCTTGAATTCGCGCAGGGGGTGATCCTCCGGGATGACCACCTTCAGCTCATCTTCATACAGCAGCACGCCGTGCAACCCCGGCTGGCGGGGCGGCAGGTAACTGATGCCGATGTCCAGCGACCCATTGAGCAGGCGCCGTTCAATTTCAATCCCGGTCAGTTCGTAGATTTGCACCACCAGGTGCGGCTGGGCCTTGCGCACGCGCTCGAGCATTTGCGGTACCAGGCTGGTGTGTACGGTTTGCAGCACGCCGATGGCCAACGTGCGCAATGCCTGGCCCTTGAAGTTGCGCAATGCCTCTACGGCTTGCTGCATGCCATCAATCAACGGCAAGGCGTGGTTGTATAACGTATGGGCTGCGAGGGTCGGCAGCAGGCGCTTGCTGCTGCGCTCGAACAGGCTCACATCGAGGTTTTGCTCCAACTGGCGGATCTGCTGTGACAGCGCCGGTTGGGAGATCGAAAGACGCCCGGCTGCACGGCCTACGTGGCCTTCCTCATACACCGCGACGAAATAACGCAGTTGCTTAAAATCCATAAGTAATTCTTATCGAAAAAGCTGGAAAATCGAAATGGCCGTTGGCCCCCGAGACGCCTAGTCTAGCGCCTATCCACAAGGCTTACAGGGCCAGATCGGGCGATGATTAACGTTTATGTTGATGGTGTTTGCATAGGCAAGGCAAAAAACCTCCAGGCAGGTTTTGCGGGGTACACCCACCACGGCGTGGTTGCCATGGGAGGAAAAGTGTGAATCTGTTCAATTTGCGCCGTTCGGCGGCCAGTCTGGATGACCTGATCCTGGATGCTTGCGGCGAAGATTTTCCCAGTGGATGCTTGATGCCTACCGTAGCGCGCCCCCCGCAGGTCTTCGTGCGCGGCCAGGGTTCCTGGTTGTGGGACAGCGATGATCGCGCCTATCTGGACTTCAGCCAGGGCTGCGCGGCCAACAGCCTCGGCCACAGCCCGCAGGTATTGATCAGGGCCCTGGCCGACCAGGCCTATACGCTGATCAATCCCGGTCACGGCTTGCATAACCGCCCCCAACTCAACCTCGTCGACCGCCTGTGCCACCGCACCGGCAGCGACCAGGCGTATTTGCTCAACAGCGGCGCGGAAGCCTGCGAAGCGGCGATCAAACTGGCGCGCAAGTGGGGCCAGCTGTATCGCGGTGGCGCTTATCGCATCATCAGCGCCAGCAACGGTTGCCATGGGCGCAGCTTCGCGGCGATGTCGGCTTCGGCGAGCAGCCGCGAAAACCGCTTTGAACCGCAGCTGCCGGGCTTCAGCCACGTTCCGCTCAACGATCTGGCGGCGCTGCACGCGGCCGTTGACGCGCAAACCGTTGCCATCATGCTGGAGCCGATCCAGAGCGAAGCCGGCGTTATCCTCGCGACCGAGCATTACCTCAAGGGTGTCGAGCGACTGTGCCGCGAGCTGGGTATTCTGCTGATCCTCGATGAAGTGCAAACCGGTATCGGCCGTTGCGGCACCTTGCTTGCCGAAGAGCAATACGGTGTGCGCGCCGACATCATTGCGCTCGGCAAAGGCCTGGGCGGTGGTGTGCCGCTGGCGGCACTGCTGGCGCGCGGCAAAGCCTGTTGCTTCGAAGTCGGTGAGCTGGAAGGCACCCATCATGGCAATGCGCTGATGGCCTCGGCCGGGGTGGCGGTACTCGATACCGTGCTGGGGCACGGTTTCTTCGAGCATGTACGAGAATCTGGTTGCTACCTCGGCGAAGGTCTTGCCCGCCTGGCTTACCGCTACGGCCACGGTCAACTGCGCGGCCACGGCCTGATGTGGGGACTGACGTTGTCGGATGATTCTGCAGACGCCGTGGTAAAAGCCGCTCTGGACGAAGGACTGATCCTCAACGCCCCGCAACCCAACTGCCTGCGCTTCACCCCGGCCCTAACGGTGAGCAAAAGCGACATCGACGAAATGCTCCTGCGCCTGACTCACGCTTTTTCCCGGGTGCGTACCGCACAGGTTCAATGCCGCAAGGGCATCGCCGTTTGACCCCTAATTCCTGAACCGTCTCGCGGTATACGCGGCGCCCCCAGCTTGTTTGTTTTGGCTGGGGGCGTTTTTTTTTGTTCAGAGAAGGATGGCCGCAGTGCCAGATCCCACTGAACCCTCACGAACGTCCAAGGTCGATTAGCTAGACGGCTCACACGAGCCGATTTTCAGGAGCTGAACCCATGGACATCATTCGCATCATCATCGCCATTCTGTTGCCGCCACTGGGTGTGTTCCTGCAAGTGGGTTTCGCCGGCGCGTTCTGGCTGAATATTCTGCTGACCTTGTGCGGTTACTTCCCAGGCGTCATTCACGCGGTGTACATCATCGCCAAGCGCTGAGGCCCTCAGCCTTTTGCGATGAGCCGGGAGTTGCGCTCGTTGCGAAAGGCCAGTTGCTCGATGGTCTGGGTGGCGTGTTCGGCGTCTTCCCGGGCTTGAAGGATAATGCCGTGGTGCTCGGATTTGCTGCACACCGGGTCGGCGTTGCTCGCATCGCCGGTCAGCATGAACGCCTGGCAACGGCAGCCGCCGAAGTCCTTTTCCTTTTCATCGCATGAGCGGCACGGCTCCGGCATCCAGTCATAGCCGCGAAAGCGGTTGAAACCGAAGGAGTCGTACCAGATGTGCTGCATGCTGTGGTCACGCACATTGGGAAATTGCACCGGCATCTGTCGGGCACCGTGGCAGGGCAGGGCGGTTCCATCCGGAGTGACTGTCAGAAAGATACTGCCCCAGCCGTTCATGCAGGCTTTCGGGCGTTCTTCGTAGTAATCCGGGGTGACGAAAATCAGCTTGCACGGGTGCCCTTCGGCTTCGAGCTTGGCGCGGTATTCGTTGGTGATACGTTCGGCGCGCACCAGTTGTTCCTGGGTCGGCAACAACCCCACACGATTGAGCTGCGCCCAGCCGTAGAACTGGCAGGTGGCGAGTTCGACAAAGTCCGCCTCCAGTGCAATGCACAGCTCGATGATGCGGTCGATCTTGTCGATATTGTGCCGATGGGTGACGAAGTTCAGCACCATCGGATAGCCGTGGGCCTTCACCGCGCGAGCCATTTCCAGTTTTTGTGCGAAGGCCTTTTTCGAGCCGGCCAGCAGGTTGTTGACCTGTTCGTCGCTGGCCTGGAAGCTGATCTGGATATGGTCCAGACCCGCCTTTTTGAAATCGCTGATCTTCTGCTCGGTCAGGCCGATGCCGGAAGTGATCAGGTTGGTGTAGAAGCCCAGTTTGCGCGCTTCGGCAATCAGTTCGGCGAGGTCCTGGCGCACCAGCGGCTCACCGCCGGAAAAGCCCAACTGCGCGGCGCCCATCTCGCGTGCTTCGCGAAACACTTTGATCCACTGCTCGGTGCTCAGCTCCTTGCCCTGCTCGGCGAAATCCAGCGGGTTGGAGCAATACGGGCACTGCAGCGGGCAGCGATAGGTCAGCTCGGCGAGCAGCCACAGCGGCAGACCGATGGCCGGTTGTTCAGGCAAGCGTGATCCAGTGCTGAGCACGGGCAACCTCCATGAATTGCTCGATATCGTCACCGAGCTCAGGCACACCAGGGAATTGTTCATCCAGCGCGGCGATGATCGCCGTGACGTTGCGCTCACCGTCGATCAACCCGCCAATCAACGCGGCGCTGTCGTTGAGCTTGATCAT
Organism: Pseudomonas emilianonis; assembly: GCF_023072625.1. Classification (NCBI taxonomy): domain Bacteria; kingdom Pseudomonadati; phylum Pseudomonadota; class Gammaproteobacteria; order Pseudomonadales; family Pseudomonadaceae; genus Pseudomonas; species Pseudomonas emilianonis. The sequence continues at coordinate 546 of NZ_JAKNRV010000225.1, read as the reverse complement.
GCCTTCCGGGTAGAGCAGCACATGGCCTTTTTGCGCAGGCTCGTACTGGAAGCGATAGCCCTGGCGCCAGACCGGTGTCCTGCTGCGATCAAAGCTCATAGGGTGATCCCTTTATGCCAGACCCGCTGCTCGGTCACGCTGTGATACGGCGGGCGATTCAGTTCGTAGGCCATGCTCATGGCATCGAGCATGCTCCACAGGATGTCCAGTTTGAACTGGAGAATTTCCAGCATGCGCTCCTGGCCTTCACGGGTGGTGTAGTGCTGCAGGGTGATCGCCAGACCATGCTCCACATCGCGGCGGGCCTGGCCCAGGCGCGTGCGGAAATACTCATAGCCGGTGGGGTCGATCCACGGGTAATGCTGCGGCCAGCTGTCGAGGCGCGATTGGTGGATCTGCGGCGCGAACAGTTCGGTCAGCGAACTGCTGGCGGCTTCCTGCCAGCGCGCACGGCGGGCGAAGTTGACGTAGGCGTCCACCGCAAAGCGCACGCCGGGCAGCACCAGTTCCTGGGAGCGCAGTTGGTCCGGATCGAGGCCGACGGCC
>NZ_JAKNRV010000224.1:0-8659 GCF_023072625.1 Pseudomonas emilianonis | reverse complement strand
CCGTGAAGCGGTGTCCCACGCGGCGCATGCGGCCAAGGTCGGCGCCCAGGGGTTGATGGTGATTCCCCGCGTGCTGTCCCGAGGGGCGTCGGCCACCGCGCAAAAGGCCCACTTCGCAGCGATCCTCAAGGCCGCACCCAACCTGCCGGCGGTGATCTACAACAGCCCCTACTACGGCTTCGCCACCCGCGCCGAGCTGTTCTTCGAACTGCGCCGGGAACACCCGAACCTGATCGGCTTCAAGGAGTTCGGCGGTGGCGCCGACTTGCGCTACGCCGCCGAATACATCACCTCCCAGGACGATAACGTGAGCCTGATGGTCGGCGTCGATACCCAGGTGGTCCATGGCTTCGTCAACTGCAACGCCACCGGCGCCATCACCGGCGTCGGCAACGCCCTGCCTCGGGAAGTGCTGCAACTGGTGGCGCTGAGCAAGCAAGCCGCCAAGGGCGATGCCAAGGCGCGTCGCCAGGCACTGGAGTTGGAAGCCGCGCTGGCGGTGCTCTCGTCCTTCGACGAAGGCTGCGATCTGGTGCTGTATTACAAGTACCTGATGGTGCTCAACGGTGACCGCGGCTACGCCCGGCACTTCAACGAAACCGACCGGCTCAGCGAGGCCCAGCGTCGTTATGCCGAAAGCCAGTACACGCTGTTCCGCCAGTGGTACGCCAACTGGTCGGCTGAACAGAATGTCGCTTGAAACCCCAAGCGCCGACATCGCCGTGGTCGGCGCGGGCATCATCGGCGTCGCCTGCGCCTTGCAGTTGGCACGCCAAGGGCGCCAGGTCATCGTCATCGACCCGCAGCCACCCGGCATGGGCGCCTCTTATGGCAACGCCGGGCACCTGGCGACCGAGCAAGTGTTCCCCATCGCCGACCTATCGATCCTCAAGCGCTTGCCCGCGATGCTGATGGACCCCATGGGCCCGCTGCGCCTGGACTGGAAATACCTGCCCCGCGCCCTGCCCTGGTTTGCGCGTTTGTTGCTGAACCTGCGCCCGACCAGCTACCGGCGCACGGTCGCCGGGATTCGCGCGCTGAATGAAGCCAGCCTGGGCGCATGGCAGCGCTTGCTACAAGGCATCGACCGCCCGGAGCTGCTGCGCGAAGACGGCTCGTTGCTGGTGTTCGAACGGACGGATTCGCGGGGCGCCATCGACGCGTTACGCCAGCGGATGGAACAACAAGGCGTGCCCGTGGCGTTCTGGTCGAGTGAGGCCATACGCAACACCGCGCCGCAGTTGAGTGAGCACATCCAGGGCGGGCTGTTCTTTGCAGGCACCGGGCACTTCCTCGACCCGTATCGGGTGGTGTGCGAACTGGTGAACGCCGCCAAAGCCAGCGGTGTGCAATTCCTCACCCGCAAGGTGCTCGACGGGCAGATCAACACCCAGGGCGTTACGTTGATCACCGATCGAGGCCCGCTGGCTGCACGCCAGGTGCTGATCGCCTGCGGAGCGCACTCGGCGAAACTCACCGCCGCCTTGACGGGTAAGCACGTCCCGCTGGACACCGAACGCGGCTACCACCTGATGCTGCCCCACGAACATCAGCGCCTGCCCTTCGCCGTCACCTCCCTGGAGCGCAAGTTCATCATGACGCCCATGACCGGCGGGCTACGCCTGGCCGGCATCGTGGAGTTCGCCGGCCTCGAGCGCCCGGCGAATATGGCACGCGCCTGGCAGCTGCATCGCCTGAGCAAAGGGTTGTTCCGGCAAGACCTCAATGCGCAGGACGCCACACCATGGATGGGGTTCCGGCCCTCCCTGCCGGACTCGCTGCCGATTATCGATCGGGTCGCAGATGGCAAGGTGTTGCTAGCGTTCGGGCATCAGCATCTGGGGTTGACGCAGGCAGCGGTGACGGCAGACCTCATCGTGCAACTGGCTTCGGAACGGCCGCTGCTGTCAGGTTTGCCGGAACTAGGGGGTTATCGGTTGGCGCGGTTCTGAGAGGCTCCGCGCCAAAAGTGCCGCGCTGAAAATCCAGAAAGATCCTACAACCATTGAGCAGCGTGTTGCACAGAAGCTGGGCGGCGCCTTACCAACGCCGACGTGGCAAGGATTCCGCGCAGCCTCTCCCTCCGTCTCACGCCGGGTTTTCACAGCCAAATTCGCCGCAGGTCTTGGCTTCATACACTGAATAAACATCACGTAACTATTCGCCCCCCCTGAGCCAAAACGTAATTGATACAACCCCAAGCGGCCCTCTTCTGCATGAGCCCGCAGCCATGAATAAACACATTTCTCCCCCTGTAGTCAGTGAATGGTGCTGGGTTGGCAAACTGGCGCCGCCGTTGACGCTGCTCACGTCCTTGCCACGCCAGGCGCTATTGGCCTCCTTGCATGCCCGGACAAGGGGGCCTCTGGTGCTGCTGGTCGCGCCCGCCGGGTACGGGAAAACCACGTTATTGATGCAATGGCGACAAGCCCTGCTGTCGAGCACGCCATCGGCAACCGTCGCGTGGTTGTCTTTGGATGAGGCTGACAGCGACCCGAATCGTTTTCTGTCCTATCTGATCTTGACGCTGGATCGAGCGGGGCTTGATCTTGGCCATCTGACGCGCCTGGCGCACGCCCAGTCGCTGGATGTGCAGCCGCACCGCACGATCACCGCCCTTCTCCACGCGCTCGCCCGGGAAAACCGCCGGGTTACGCTGTTTCTTGACGACTATCACGCAGCGGCAAACGCTGCGCTTGACGCCCTGGTACAGGCCTTGCTGGAACAGGCGGCGCCGTGGCTCGAATGGGCAGTGTCCGCCCGCGCCCGCCCAGGCTGGCCACTGGCGCAGTGGAAGGCCAACGGTTGGGTACACGAAGTGTTTGCCCAAGCGCTGAAATTCACCGAGGTCGAAACCGCCGAAATCCTCGGCCCCGCTGTTTCGCCGACCGAACAACAACACTTGCACGAGAAAACCGAAGGTTGGCCGGTTGCCGTACAGCTGGCCCGACTGTGGTGCGCCAATGGCGACGCATCGTTGTACGGCCTGAACGCCTTTTCAGGCTGTATCGCCGATATGGCCGACTACCTGACCGGGCAAGTGGTGCAGCGCCTGCCCCAAGACGGCCAGGACTTTCTGCGCGACATGGCCCTGCTGGAGCGCTTCAACGCGGAGTTGGCAGACGCTGTACGCGGCCGTAGCGACAGTGCGCAAAGGCTGGTGCAACTGGCCCATCTGGATGCCCTGTTGGTGCCCCTGGATGCGGACCGCCAGTGGTTTCGCCACCACCGGTTGCTCCAGGATTTTCTCAACCAAAGCATCGACGCCAGCATCGCGCGCGACATCCACTACGCAGCGGCCCAGTGGCTGGCGGAGGAAAAGGATTGGGTACAAGCAATTACTTATGCGCTGCGCGCCGGCGATACCCGGCTCGCGGTGGAGCTGGTCGTGCGTGCCGGCAGTTGGGAGGTCGTGCTGCACAAAGGCATTCGCTATGCGCAGAGCCTGCTGGGCTTATTCGACGAGAAAACCCGCAGGCAGGAACCGGACTTGCTCCTGCTCCAGGCCTATCTGCACGCCAAACTCGGCGATCACGCCCTTGCCGTGCAATTGCTGTACCTCGCCCACGGCAGGGTCGAGGATGACCCTCGCCTGGCGCGGGACTTTCACGTCATCCACACGCTGGCGAATGCCTACATGGATCGCTTCGAACCGCGCGATTGCGCAAGTACCGCAGCCGACGACGTACTTGCACAGGGTACGCTGGAGTGCGTCCACGCCTTGCAGGCACTGACGCAGGGGCAGTTGCCTTTAGCCCTGCAAACCATCCGCTCGGCGCACATCAAGATGCGCTTGGCCGCCAGCTCGCGGGGCGAGAACTATTGCCGTATCCACGAGGCGCAGGTCCTGGCCTTGGGGGGCGACCTTTCGACATCAGCGCAGATGGTCGATAACGCACTGGTCATTGCCGATAGCCAGTTCGGCAGCGAAAGCTCGGTCAGGGCGCTAGTGGGCTGCCTCAAGGCGCAGCACTTGTATTGGCAAGGTGCCTGGGCCGAGGCGACGCCCTGGTTTCGCGATGGCTGGGCGTCACTCAAACATACCGACGGCTGGCTGGATATCGCGGCCACCACCGCCGAGGTAACGGGGCGCTGCGCCCTGCGAAATCTGGGCCTGCAACCGGCACTGCTGGAGCTTGAGCACGCCGCCCAACTGGCTACCGCGCGCAACTGGCAGCGCCTGGAACGATTGGTCTGCGCCTGGCGAGTCGACTTATTGGTGCAAGGCGGGTCGTTGACCCAGGCGCGCCAGGAAGCACTGGCAGCCAACCTCGAACACGCAGCGAACAACGTCGATGACTGGCGCAACCTGGAGGCGGCTACGCTGGCATTGGCCCGGCTTCAGTTCGCGACCGGCGCGTCCGGTGCCGCGCTCAATCGTCTGCAACACGGGGTCGGGGTGCTGCAGGCGCAAGGCTTGTGCCTGCCCGCATGGCGCCTGCAAGTGCTGACCCTGGCGGCTCACGGTAAAGGTCATGCGGTAGCGCTGGGCGCGATCCTGGCGTCGATACCCGCAGCCGCCCTGCCTGGGCTGTTACTCGAGGCCGGACCTTGCGTACTCGCCGCCCTGGAAGCCTGCTCCGACAGCCATTCCAGGCACTCCACAGTGATCACCCGCCTGCGCGGATGGCGTGCCCATCCGGTTCGCCCACGCACACCCTTCAGCGCCAAAGAGACACAGATCCTCGCCCTGCTCGCCGAAGGCCAATCGAACAAAGCCATAGCCCAGGCCATGGATATTTCTGAAAACACCGTGAAATTCCACCTCAAGCATGTATTCGCCAAGCTCGGCGTGGACAGTCGCACAGCCGCCATGGCCGCCGCCTTGCGCCTGGGGATGCTGACGCCGTTTCATTGACCCACCCACCTACCCGTGCGGGTAGTCGATCGGCCCCGATCGGTGCCACCTACCCGCCCCGTGTGTAGTCGCCGCCGTGCACCGCGCCCTAGCATCCCGTCAACACCAGCGAGAGCCCTTCTCCTGGCGCCCATAACAATAAACACAACAGGAGATGCCCTGTGGGTACGGACGGCAAAACAGTGCGCGTGGCCACCGACGTCGGCGGGACCTTTACCGACTTGGTGTATTTCGAAAGCGATCCGGTCACCGGCGAACAGACCATTCGTACCGCCAAGGTCGACACCACCCCGCCGAACTTTGCCCAGGGCGTACTCAACGTCATCGGCAAGGCCGACGTGGACCTGAACACCGTGGACTTTCTGGCCCACGGCACCACGGTGGTGATCAATGCCCTGACCGAACGTCGCGGCGTCAAGACGGCCCTGATTACCACTCAAGGCTTTCGCGATGTGCTGGAGATTGCACGCGCCAACCGGCCGGACTACTTCAATCTCAAATGGGTAAAACCAGCCCCCTTCGTGCCCCGCTACCTGCGCCGCGAAGTCGCGGGCCGCTTGCACACCGATGGTCAGGAACGTCAGCCGCTTGACCTCTCGCAACTGCCGCAAATCCTCGATGCCTTTCGTGCCGACAATGTGCAAGCCATTGCTATCTGCCTGCTGCACGCCTACGCCAACCCGGCCCATGAACTGGCGGTACTGAACGAAGTGCGTAGGCTCTGGCCACAGGTATCGGTGGTGGCCTCCCATCAGATCACCCGTGAATGGCGCGAATACGAACGCTCCAGTACCACCGTGCTTTCAGCCTATGTGCAACCCATTGCTGCGCGTTACCTGGATGACCTGGCCGCTGGCCTGCGTGACAGCGGCTATAAGGCGCCCTTGTACATCATGCAATCCAACTGCGGCGTCGACAGTGTAGAGCACGCCCGACAGACACCGATCACCATGGTCGAGTCAGGCCCGGCCAGCGGTTTTTGGGCCGCTGCGCAACTGGGCCACCTGATCGACGAGCCGAACATATTGGGCCTGGACATCGGCGGCACCACGGCCAAATGTGCATTGATCCGTAACGGCCAGGTGTCGATCAAGACCGATTACTGGATTGAGCGCAACAGGATCAATGCCGGCTATCCGATCATGGTGCCCGTGGTCGACCTGGTGGAAATCGGCAACGGCGGCGGTTCCATCGCCTGGGTCGACGACTTCGACAAACTGCACGTGGGGCCACAGTCCGCCGGCGCGGTGCCGGGCCCCGCCGCCTATGGCAACGGCGGTACGCACATCACCACGACCGACGCCAACCTGATGCTTGGGCGTATCAACCCGGACTACTTTTGTGGCGGCCACGTGAAGGCCGACCTGCCCGCTGTAATGCACGGCTTGAACGCACTGGGTCAACGCCTGAAATTGCCGGCGGATGAGATCGCCCGTGGCATCGTGCGCTTGGCCAACGACAATATGGTCAACGCGTTGAAACTGGTGTCCTTGAGCCGTGGCCACGACCCACGCGAACTGACCCTGATGGCCTTCGGTGGCGGCGGCGCGATGCACGCCGTCGCGCTCGCTCAGGAACTGGGCGTGAACAAGGTCATCATCCCGCGCAGCGCCTCGGTGTTCTCGGCCTGGGGCATGACGCTTTCGGACTTGCGCCGCGACCTGTTTATCAACCGCTTTGTGGATACAGCCCAGGCCGGCAACCTTGAGCAGACGCAGCAGTTCCTCGACGAATTGAGCGGTACGGCCCGCGAGCAATTCGTCGCCGAAGCGATCCCCCCACAACACGTCGAGCTCCAGGTGCATTGCAAGCTGCGTTACCAGAACCAGGAGCATTCAGTCGAGGTGCCTCTCAACCCGCACGAATGTCTCGACGCGGACTGGGCACTGATCGAGCAGCGCTTTCATGGTCTTTACGAACAGCATTACACCTATCGCCTGCAGGCCCCCCTGGAAATTATCGGTTTTCACCTGGTCGCCACGGCCCAGATCGGCAAGTTGACGCCCCAAGCGCTACCGATCACCGGGCGCCACGTCAGCGACGCCTGCAAAGGCCAGCGCCGTGTGGATTACGCCCAAGAGGGCTGCCACAACGCGAGCCTCTACGACTACGACTTGCTCGAACCGCTGATGACATTTTTCGGCCCGGCAATCGTTGAGGACGCCGGCACCACAGTGGTCGTTCACCCCGGCAACCGCGTACACGTCGACCGCCTTGGCAACCTGCACATCATGATCAACGGCTGAAGGAGCGCTGCAATGAGTACGCTTGATATCTTTACACGCGACATCATCCAGAACTCCCTCCAGGCGATTGCCGACGAAATGTTCACCGCCATGCGCAAAGCCGCGATGAGCCCGGTGATTTACGAAGTGCTGGACATGGGCACCGGGATTACCGACGCGCACGGCGACATCGCGAGTTCCGGCGCAGGCATTCCGGCGTTTGTCGGCGTGCTGGACAAGACCGTGAAGAAGATTCTGCTGCACCATCCGTTGCCGCAGGACATCGAGGACGGTGACGTCTTCATCAGCAATGACCCCCACGACGGCGCAGTGACTCACCTCAACGATGTGGTGCTGGCCATGCCGGTCTTTGCCGAGGGCCAGTTGGTCGCCTGGACCGCTAACATCGCGCACTGGAGCGATGTCGGCGGGCGCGTGCCGGGGTCGTTGTCAACGGAGGCGACGGACATCTTCCAGGAAGGTCTGCGCCTGGCGTCGGTCAAGCTGATCAGCCGCGGCCAGCCGATCCGCTCGGTGTTGCAAATCCTGCGCGCCAATACCCGGATGCCGGATTTCATGGAGGGTGACCTGTGGGCCGGGGTGGCTGCAGTGCGCGGCGGGGCAATGCGCCTGCGCGAGCTGACGAGCAAATATGGTAGCGCGCTGTTTTTGCTGGCGATGAAGGACTTCATGGACCTGGGCGAGAAGGTCTCCCTCAAAGCCCTGGGCGCACTGCCTGCGGGGCAGTTCAATCTGGAAGAGCCGCAGGATGACGGTAGCCTGTTCAAGGTCAGGATCGACATCCGCGCCACCGAAATGGTCATCGATTTGCGCGACAATCCCGACCAATGCCAAGGGCCAACCAACCTTAGCCGCGACGGCGCCGTCGTTGCGGCACAGATGGCCTTCAAGGCATTGACCGCCCCCCAAGGCATTACCAATGGCGGCACGTTTCGCCCTCTCAGGGTCTTGACCCGCCCCGGCTCGTTGTTCGACGCGCTGCCACCCGCCGCCGAAGGCTTCTATTTCGAGAACCTGATCCGGGTTCACGACCTGATCCTGTGCTGCCTGGCCCAGCGCTTTCCGGAGCGCTTGCCCGCCGGCAATTTCGCCTCGGTGTGCGCCACGATCATTGGCGGCGTTCACCCGGACACGGGCCGCCTGTTCACCCTGGTTGAACCGGAAATCGGCGGTTGGGGCGCCGAACCCGGGCGCGACGGCAACAACGCCGTCTACTCCGGGCTGCATGGCGAAACCTACAACTGCCCCGTCGAAGTCTGCGAGGCCCGCTATGGCTTGTATGTCGAGCGCATGACCTTGAACGATGAACCCGGCGGGCATGGGCAATTTAGAGGCGGCCGTGGCGTGTGCATCGATTACCGGATTCGCGCCGATGGCAGCTTCATGACCTGCGGCTACACCCGCTCGGTCGTTCCGCCCTGGGGCCTGGAACAGGGGGCGGAAGGCACGCCCAACTACGTCGAAGTCATCCGCAAGGACGGTCAACGCGAACGCCACGCGATGGCCAGCGGCATCGCGTTGAGCGCGGGTGATCTGGTCCGGGTGCGCACCGAGG
>NZ_JAKNRV010000223.1:0-8690 GCF_023072625.1 Pseudomonas emilianonis | reverse complement strand
GATTACGCCGCGCGCAAATTGAAAGACAAAAATCTCGACCTGATCGTTGCCAATGATGTCGCCAACCCGAGCATCGGCTTCAACAGCGAGGAAAACGCCTGCAGCGTGATCGACCGCGCCCTGCACGGCGAGTTGATGATCGGCACCGTGGGTGATCGCCTGATCGAGCTCGCCGCCGGCTGGGGCGTGATGCTGGTGATCTCCGGCGTGTACTTGTGGTGGCCGCGCGGCAAGTCATCGTCCGGCGTGCTGTGGCCGCGTTTCACCACCCGTGGCCGGGTGTTCTGGCGCGACCTGCACGTGGTCACCGGCTTCTGGGGCGCCGCGTTGTTGCTGGTGATGCTGCTCAGCGGCATGGCCTGGACCGGCTTCTGGGGCAAGCAATACGCCGAGCTGTGGAACCGCTTCCCGGCGGCGATGTGGAACAGCGTGCCGACCTCCGATCAACAGGCCCGCGTGCTCAACACCGCGACGCAACAGACCGTGCCCTGGGCCATGGAAAACACGCCGATGCCGGTGTCCGGCGACCATGCTGAACACATGAACCACGGCGCGATGCATGCCGCCCCTGCCGCGCCCACCATCCGCCTGCAACAGGTGGTCGACCTGGCCACCGCACGCAAGGTCGAACCCGGCTACAGCATCACCCCGCCCACCACTGCAGAGGGCGTATTCACCGTCGCCGTGTTCGCCAACGACCCGCGCAATGACGCGACCCTGCATGTGGACCAGTACACCGGCAAGGTCCTGGCCGATGTGCGCTGGGAACACTACAACGGCGTGGCGCGGGCGACCGAGACCGGCGTGATGTTGCACGAGGGCAAGATGTTCGGCTGGGTCAATCAACTGATTGTGCTGCTGATCTGCCTGATGATCCTGCTCAGCGCCGTCAGCGGCGTGGTGATCTGGTGGAAGCGGCGACCGGCGGGCGGCCTGGGTGTGCCGCCGTTGCGTCATGACCTGCCGAAGTGGAAAACCGCGATGGTGATCATGCTCGGGTTGGCGATCATCTTTCCGTTGGTGGGCGCGTCGTTGATCGTCGTGTGGGCATTGGATCGCCTGCTGCTGTCGCGGCTGTTTGCGCAACCCTCGCGCGCTTGACGCCGACGCCGCCGTGGATCGGTCGATCCACGGCGGCCGGCTTCGGCAGCGCTGAACACCTGTCAGAGTTCGTCCTTGTCGCGACCGTACAGCACGTCCTGCGGGTCGGGCTCGGCGAGTACATCCTTGACCTGCCATTCCGCGCCCAGTGCGCCCGGACGCGTCCAGAAGGCATCGGTTTCCAGCACGGCCAGCATGCCGGCCTCGCGCAAGCCGCTGACCAGCACGCTGGGCAACGGTGATGCGTCGACACTCAGCAGTCGCGTCTCATCCTCCGTGAAACCCGGCACATACTTCAGGAGCGCACCGCCGCGACACGACAGATACACACTGTCGGCGACCGGACGGTTACTGCCGATGATGTCCAGGTACAGGCGCAGATCGTTCTGGTCGGCAAAGTTGTCCAGCAAGCGCTGATCCAGCGACGGCAGATTCAGACGCAAAGGGATGACTTTGTAAAACGCCTGCAGCGCTTTGATGGTGTAGAAGAACAGCGGGTGATCGGGCGTGATATCGAAGCCGAGATGGCCGAACCAGAACAGTTGTGAAATCGTGTCCGCCAGCCACGCACGGCGGTCCTCCACCGGCTCAAGCGCGACAAACCCCCGCCCCTTTGGCGGCGCCAGCACGGCGCCGAGGTATTCGCGGCCCTTGAAGCTGCCCAGCTGTTTTTCGGCCCAGCGCGCGGCGTCGTCGGCATGGTTGAACAGCGGCCCGCAAAATGACAGAAAGTGCGGGTTGTCCTGCACCGACCAGGGCGCGGCGTTGGGCTGCCACTGCGCGGTAACAGCTTGTTCCTTGCCCCACACCGCGCTCCTGACACGCACATACAACTCGCCCTGGGTCGCAAGCCCGCGCACGTAGTCGGCAACCGTCGCGGTGCCGGCCAGTAACTTAGGCTCCAGGGTTCTGGCCTCGGCGTTCAGCGCATTCAGCGATTGCCGCCCGTTCTTGGTGAATGAATACCTCAGCAACGCGCCGTCGGCGCACAGCAGGTAGAGCGGCAGGGCACCGTTACCGGCCAGGCTGCTGACAAAATTGACGCCGTTGGCCAGGGCCTGGGGCGAGAAAAAGCTCAGCGCCATGGCATCGTTCGTTGGCGCAATCGCCAGGGTAGAGGCGCACAAATACAAGCCCTCCAGCGTATAACCCTGGGGCAACAAGCCATCGACGAAGACCTGCTCGAAACGCGTGTAGTCGCCGCGTACCAACGGCAAGGTCGTCATGTAGGCATGCTTGCGCGCGTCCTTGAGTACATAACCGAACCGCAACTGCGCCTGCGGCGACGACAACCGCTGTGCATAACGCACGGCGTCGTAAGCCTGGGTAAAGATCGGGCTGCATGGCGCATCGGCAAACACCTGCTTGATCGCCAGCGCCGCCTGGGAGACCACGTTCGGCACGAACGGCGCGCTCAACCGTCGCGGGTAGCCCCACAGATGATTACCGTTGACCACCTGTAAATCGCCGGCCTTCGCCACCTGTGTGACGAAGTCGACCGGGGCCAGCGCGCCGCTGCGCAGTTGCCGTTCGATTTGATTGTCCGCGACATCCTCCCTGACCAGGTTCAAGGCCGCCAACGTCGGCTTGAGCGCATCCTCCTCAGGGGACCCGGTCAGTTGGTAACTCAGGATCACACCCTCGGGGCCGAACAGGTATTCGCGTTTGATGTGGACTTTACGGCGCAACAGGTCCGACAACACGCTGGTGGGCAACATGCTCTGATAGACGGCTTTTTGGGTGGCCGACAACAGTATCTGCGTCTCCTGCCTGAGCACTGAGCGATACCGCGCGACGATGGTACTTCCCGGCGGATACAGCCCTTGCGTAATCGCCGACTCAGGGTAAATCCAGTTCAGTGCAAACCCCTGGGGCGGCACCACCAGCGGATCAGTCGCCACGAACAAGCCATCGGGCAGCCTGAGCAAGACGCCGCCATAGGTGCGGCGCCGGCCTTCACCGACAATGGCCGCGGCATAACGCGCCGCATCGTCCGGGTTGGCAAACGCCGGGCCAACGCGGCGTCGGGTCAGGTTTTCGTAGCCGGACCAGGTGCGCGGCACCCGCCCGTGTTTGTCCCAGCATTGGCTGGTGCGCACCACGTCGAGTTCCCCGCCGTTGGCCCACTCCCGGACAAACGTCTGCGTCGTCTTCTGACCGGAGGCCAACGCGGTACTGGCCGCTTCAAAGGCGCTTTCCACCGGCCCGCCGCTGCCCACGTTGAAGGGCAGCGGTACGAATCGCAACAAGGCCCCCTCTTGCGTCGAAAAATACACCGGCAGGTTTCTACCGCTGTTGTATTTCGCCCCTCTGCGCTTGCTCTCGTAAATCGCCTCGTACAACACCATCGGCATCACAAAATAGCGGGTCAGCCAAGCACTGGACGCCGACAGCCCGCTCGGCTGCCATTGCTGCGAGCGAAACAGCCCGCAGAGCACAAACCCATCAGGAAACCGATAGTCACTCGCTTGTGTCGGGGCAAACACACTGTTGAGATTGAACAACTTGGCCTGTTGATTGACGCCCACCACCTCGGTGGCCACGTAGTGCGCCGTTTCCTTGTGCTTGAGGATAAAACCAAAGTACGCCTGCTCGGGCAGGTTGCGCCCATGGACCCGCGCATGCAGATCACGGGCGGCTTCATCCGCCGTGCTGAACAGCGCGCCATAGGTGGCATAGTCGGGTGCGCCGAGCCTGGGCGCATAGTCGAAAGAGGGCGTCCAATCCTTATAGATAGGCGAACGCGGGCCCCATAACGGGTTGCCTTGGACCACCCGCAAATCAGCCGTCTCAGCTAACCTGGCGACCCACAGTGCGGGCTTGAAAAACCCGCTGTCCATGCGCTTTTGGGCCACGCTGCCGCCCGGTTTCGGCGCGGTGGCCGTTAACAGCAGTGCCTCCTGCGCGGAGCCGCTCGGGGTGTACGCCAGCAAACAGTCCTCGGCCCCCGACAAGTACGCAGGGCGCCCTGACTGGATCACGTCGTGGAGTTCAGCCGCGTCAAAAATCTGCAGGTTGATAAGGGCGTCTTCGCGCGTCCAGTCGCGTTGCTTGACCCAGCCGGGGTCAACCATCGACAGCGCCGGGTGGGAGCCGTAACGGCCGTGAACGAAGTACGGCTCGGGCGGGATCAACGGGCCCGGTATATCCGCCGAAAAAAACAGCTTATGGGCGAACGGGTTGGGGTCGCTTGCCTGGGGCTGGGTGATGAAGAAACGGCCGTCCTTGTCCTTGAGTATGTAGCCGCCGTAGGCACGGTCGCGCCGTGAGCCGATCTGCTCGTGGGCATAGACGGCCGCGTCGTGCGCGCCAATAAAGGGCGGGCTTAATACCGCCTGATGGAAACCGTTCAACACCGCCGAGCGATTGTCCACCGCACCGACCGTGCGCCAGAGCAACCCAGCCTCGACCACTGACAACGCCGTCGCGGCAATCACCCGACGCACGTAGTCGCGCGGGCTGAGGGTGCCGGCCTTCAGCGCGGCCTGGGCACCATTGTCGTCGAGCAGGCCATCGCGGCCCTCTTTGACCAGCCCGCCGGCATCACTCGCCAGTGGCACCTTGAGTACAAGCAGTGCGTCATCCGAGGTTTGAATGTAAAGGCGCAAACCTCGGCTGCTGTTCTGTATGTCCTGGGTCGCTTCTGACTGCGTGATCGCCGCCACCAACTCCGCAGGCGTCGGGAATGTGGCGTACAACCACGGCTCGTTTTCGGGGATATCCGTTGGCTCGGGTTTAGAGCGGTAGTAGAGGGCTTCCAGCCGAAAGTTGGAGGGCAGCTTCAGTTTGCCCGGGGCTCGCTCGGGGAACAGCCCTGCTGCGGCGAACAAGGGCGGGCGCGCCTCCTCTGGAAAAGTCGCCACATAGCGTTCGTCCGTCAGATGCTTGAGCACAACCCCGAAGGTGCGACGGTCGGGCGTCGTCGGGGCATGACGCTGCGCCGCACTCACCGCCGCTTCAGCGCTGCCGAGGAGCGCGGTAAACAAGGGCTGGCGGGTCACGGCGTTAGACGTGAACGGCTCGAACACCACCCAGTCCGCCGGCACCGTGCCGATGGAGCCGCCCCACAATGCAGTGGGTACGATCAGGCTCAACTCGCCCAGGGTGGAGAGCTTCTTCACGAACTCGCTGAACGGGCCATACACCCCCACCGCATTGCCGGCCGGCTTGCCGGCGCCGATCCACAGCGCGAAACTTCGCTCCCTTGGCGAGCCACTGGGCGCATAGCGCATCAGCGAGCCGTCCGGCCCGGACAGATACGCCGCCGGGAAAAACTGCCGCTCATTGACGTCGTAAAAGAAGTCGGCCGACGAAAAAAAATTCACGAACGCTTTGACCATGCGCTCATCCATAGAGGGGTCGTCCCGGGCGACTTGCGCATGGATCGCCGGGTGCGAATGGTAGCTGGCCACACAGGTGTAGCCCTTGGGTTGCTGATAAAAACCGTCGGCACCGACCGCCAGGACCTTGAGCAAGTCGAACTCCTGTTTTTCCCCAGGCACAGGCTCGGTCGCCAGATACTTGCCCGTCGCCCCGCGCACAATCACTCCGCCGTACTCACGGTCTCTTTTTGCACCGATCCGGGTGTGCGCCCAGTAAGCGGCATCCTCTTCCTTTAAAAATTCCGGGCTCAGCATTGGCAGGCTCGTAGCGCCCCTGCGTGAACCGGCGGCACGTTCTTCCCGCGATAATCTGATAGCCATAAACACTCCCTGTAGAACACCTGGATCGATGTTGTCAGGGGGCATTCTTGTCACGCCGAACCCGGCTCAAGTGGTAGCTAATTAACCGACGCCAAAAACAGCCCCTTTAAGGTGCGCAAGCGTGCACGACGCGCCCGCAACGGCTCCGAACTGGTGCGCCGATGCCCCTCAACGCGTCTACATCGATGTGCGCGCCCCCGCGAATACGTACCTCGGCACAGCCTTTGCAAAAGCCTGTGCAACGCCCTCATAACAACATCGAGTTCACGGAGATCGCACCATGAAGCGTCGCAGCTTGATCAAGGCTTTCACACTCACAGCATCGATTGCCGCCATGGGCATGACCTGGACCGTGCAGGCCGCCGAGACCATCAAGGTCGGCATCCTGCATTCGTTGTCCGGCACCATGGCCATCTCCGAAACCTCGCTCAAAGACATGGCGCTGATGACCATCGACGAGATCAACGCCAAGGGTGGTGTGAACGGCAAGATGCTGGAGCCTGTGGTAGTGGACCCGGCGTCGAACTGGCCGCTGTTCGCCGAAAAAGGCCGGCAGTTGCTGACCCAGGACAAGGTCGCCGTGGTATTCGGCTGCTGGACCTCGGTGTCGCGCAAATCGGTGTTGCCGGTGTTCGAAGAGCTCAACGGCCTGCTGTTCTACCCGGTGCAATACGAAGGCGAAGAGATGTCGCCGAACGTGTTCTATACCGGTGCGGCGCCGAACCAGCAGGCGATCCCGGCGGTGGAATACCTGATGAGCGAAGAAGGCGGCAGCGCCAAGCGTTTCTTCCTGCTGGGCACCGACTACGTGTACCCGCGCACCACCAACAAGATCCTGCGCTCGTTCCTGCATTCCAAGGGCGTTGCGGATAAAGACATCGAAGAGGTCTACACCCCGTTCGGCCACGCCGATTACCAGACCATCGTCGCCAACATCAAGAAGTTCTCCGCCGGCGGCAAGACAGCGGTGATCTCCACCGTCAACGGCGACTCCAACGTGCCGTTCTACAAGGAACTGGCCAACCAGGGCCTGAAGGCCACCGACGTACCGGTGGTGGCGTTCTCGGTGGGCGAAGAAGAACTGCGCGGCATCGACACCAAGCCGCTGGTGGGCAACCTCGCGGCCTGGAACTACTTCCAGTCGGTGGAGAACCCGGTGAACACCAAATTCGTCGCCGACTGGAAAGCCTACGCCAAGAAACACAACCTGCCGGGCGCGGACAAAGCCGTGACCAACGACCCGATGGAGGCCACCTACGTGGGCATTCATATGTGGGCACAGGCGGCGGAGAAGGCCAAGTCCACCGACGTCGACAAAGTGCGTGAAGCCCTCGCCGGCCAGACCTTCGCCGCGCCGTCGGGCTTCACCCTGACCATGGACAAGACCAACCACCACCTGCACAAGCCGGTAATGATCGGTGAAATCCAGGCCGACGGGCAGTTCTCGGTGGTCTGGCAGACCCAGGAACCGATCCGCGCACAGCCATGGAGCCCGTACATTCCCGGCAACGACAAAAAACCTGATTACGCCGTGAAAAGTAACTAAGCCCCGCCACGGCCCCATGTGGGAGGGGGCTTGCCCCCGATAGCGGTGGATCAGTCAGCACATGCATTGCCTGACCCACCGCTATCGGGGGCAAGCTCCCTCCCACATAAAGCCGACCCGTGCATGCTCAGGACATTTTGTTATGCCCACTGCCCTCTACCGCTTCATCCTCGCCGCCCTGCTGTTGCTGCCTGTTGGCGCACACGCCGGTGACGCCGAAGATTTCCTCACCGCCAACCCGACGCAACAAGCCAAACTGCTGCAGGATTGGGCCGCCCAGCCCGACCCGGCGCGCATCGAGTTGGTGGACGCCCTGCAACAAGGCCAGCTCACGGTCAATGGCGAAACCAAGACCGTGCGCCTGAACAACCGCCTGCGCGGTCTGATCGACAACGTCCAGGCCAGCCAGCAACTGCTCGCCGCCGACCCCAAGGTGCGCCTTGCAGCCGCGCAAACCCTGCAAAAAACCGCGCAACCGGCGCAGCTTAAATTCCTCGACCAGCGCGTCGCCGCCGAAACCGTCGAAGACGTCCACACCGCCCTCAGCCTGGCCCTGGCCAACCTGCAATTGGTAGACGCCGATCCGGTGGTGCGCCTCGCCGCCGTGCGCTTGCTCGGCAGCACCGGCGACCCGCTGGCCCGCACCCGCCTCGAAACCCTGCTCGCCCCCGGCGTGGAAACCGACGCTGCGGTGCATACCGCCGCCGAGACCAGCCTGGCCCAGGTCAAACGCAAATTGATGCTGGGCGAGATCCTCGGCCAGGCCTTCAGCGGCATGTCCCTCGGTTCGATCCTGCTGCTCGCGGCCTTGGGCCTGGCGATCACGTTCGGCCTGCTGGGCGTGATCAACATGGCCCACGGCGAGATGCTGATGCTCGGCGCGTATTCCACCTATGTGGTGCAGTTGCTGATGCAGCGCTACGTGCCGCAAGCCATCGAGTTCTACCCGCTGATCGCGCTGCCGGTGGCGTTTTTCGTCACCGCCGCCATCGGCATGGCCCTGGAACGCACGGTGATTCGTCACCTGTACGGCCGCCCCCTGGAAACCCTGCTCGCCACCTGGGGCATCAGCCTGATGCTGATCCAACTGGTGCGCCTGGTGTTCGGCGCGCAGAACGTCGAAGTGGCCAACCCCGCCTGGCTGTCCGGCGGCATTCAAGTGCTGCCCAACCTGGTGCTGCCGTACAACCGCATCGTGATCATCGCCTTCGCCCTGTGCGTGGTGCTGCACACCTCGCTGTCGGGCAGCTTTAACGAGTCGATGGTGAAGAAGGTCGGGTGCGACAATTTCCTGTCCAAATTCCAGCCGGACAAGCTGGTAGATGTGGTGCGCGAGCGAC
>NZ_JAKNRV010000222.1:0-8737 GCF_023072625.1 Pseudomonas emilianonis | reverse complement strand
CGCGGTGTTCACGCAGCAGCGCGGACTCGGCGCCGAGCACCAGCTCGCTGATCAACCTGCCGAACGCGGCGTCGCCGTGGCCGCCAATGTAGGTCTTGGTGGTTTGCTGTTGCACCAGGCGCTGCTCGGCGAGCTTCACCGAATGGGGGATCGGTGTCAGCCCCTGGTCGTCCTTATACACGCCCACGCCGAGGTCGAACTTGTTCGGGTTGGCATCCTGGGCATACAGGTCCATCAGCCCGAGGATCGGGTCGCCGGGCACGCGGCCAATCGCATCGAAATGCATTACTTGCGGCCCTCGGCATCCTTGGCCACTTCGTCGGTGCGCGCGGCCATGATGAAATCGTTGCGGTGCAGGCCTTTGATGGAGTGGCTCCACCAGGTCACCGTGACCTTGCCCCACTCGGTGAGCAGGCCTGGGTGGTGGCCTTCAGCTTCGGAGATTGCCCCCATGGAATTGGTAAAGGCCAGGGCGAACCTGAAGTTCTTGAACAGGAAAACCTTCTCCAGCTGCATGACGCCATCGCGCACTTCAATGTTCCAGTCGGGGATCTGTTTGAGCAGCACCGGTAGTTCTTCATCGCTGACTTGCGGGGCATCGGCGCGGCAGGCTTCACAGTGGGCTTGGTTCAAGGTCGTCATGGTGGGGGTGTCCTGAATTCGAGTGTTTGGAAAACGGTCGTCAGTGGCGTCACCCTAAAGCAACGCGGGACCAGGGAACAGATTCACCTGGCGTCAAAACCTACGGTTCACGCGGCTTTGGGCTTGGGTGCGAAGAGCGGTGTGTGCAGACCCAGCTGCATCCCACGCTCGACCATGCCCATGATGTCTTCCTGCGCTACGTCGAACAGGCGCTTGAGCTCGGGCAAGACAAAATATAGCGGTTGCAGGATGTCGATGCGATACGGCGTGCGCATCGCCTCCAGCGGATCGAAGGCTTGATGTTTGGGCTCGGACGACAGGCTGTACACCGTCTCCTTGGGAGACGACAAAATACCGCCACCATAGATGCGCCGACCGGCGGGCGTGTCCACCAGGCCAAACTCGATGGTCATCCAATACAGGCGCGCCAGGTACACCCGCTGCTCCTTGGTGGCCGCGAGGCCGAGCTTGCCGTAGGTGTGGGTGAATTCGGCGAACCAGCGATTGGTCAGCAGCGGGCAGTGGCCGAAGATTTCGTGGAAAATATCCGGCTCTTGCAGGTAGTCCAGTTCTTCGTGGGTGCGAATAAATGTCGCCACCGGAAACTGCTTGTTGGCGAGTAATTCGAAGAACGTCTGGAAGGGAATCAGCGCTGGCACGCGGGTGACTTGCCAGCCAGTGGTCTCGGCCAGCACCGTGTTAATTTCGCTCAGTTGCGGGATGCGATCCAGGGGCAGGCCGAGCTTGTCGATGCCGTCCAGGTATTCCTGGCAGGCGCGGCCCTCGATCACTTTCAACTGACGCGTGATCAGGGTGTTCCACACCGCATGTTCTTCCGGCGGGTATTGGATAAAACCTTGCGCATCGGGCTCGCGGGCCACGTAGTGCGTCTGCTTCATACGGCTCTCCTGCTAGGCATTCGTTCTTGTTATGTCCTGCGATGTACGTATTGATAACCCGGCTGGAGCGAGATTCCATCCGCCTGCGCGAGGAGGTTGTAGGAAAATTTACTGCTATTCGTAAAGTATTCGTTACGGATAGGCCGCTAATCGATGTGTTGGGCTGTAAAAAGGTCGCCATGTGTCACATAATCTTGACGATTATCTGCGCCCAGCGACAAAAAGACGCGGCGCCTACTCTTCTTCGGGCCTTTTCATGCGTATCAAAGTGCATTGCCAGAACCGCATCGGCATCCTGCGGGACATTCTCAACCTGTTGGTGGAGTACGGCGTCAACGTCGCCAAGGGCGAGGTCGGCGGTGAGCATGGCAACGCCATTTACCTGTTTTGCCCGAACCTGGTGAACATGCAATTCCAGGCGTTGCGCCCAAAGTTCGAGGCGATTGCCGGGGTGTTTGGTGTAAAGCGTGTAGGGCTGATGCCCAGCGAACGTCGGCATATGGAGCTCAATGCGCTGCTCGGTGCCCTGGAGTTTCCGGTGCTGTCCATTGATATGGGCGGCTCGATCGTCGCCGCCAACCGCGCGGCCGCGCAGTTGCTCGGGGTGCGGGTGGACGAGGTGCCGGGCATTCCGCTGTCGCGCTACGCCGAAGATTTCGACTTGCCGGAGTTGGTGCGCGCGAGCAAATCGCGGATCAATGGCCTGCGGGTCAAGGTCAAGGGTGACGTGTTCCTGGCGGACATCGCGCCGCTGCAATCGGCCGAACACGACGACAGTGAAGCCATGGCCGGCGCGGTGTTGACCCTGCACCGTGCCGACCGCGTCGGTGAGCGTATTTATAATGTGCGCAAGCAGGAACTGCGTGGCTTCGACAGTATCTTCCAGAGTTCCAAGGTCATGGCTGCGGTGGTTCGTGAAGCGCGGCGCATGGCGCCATTGGACGCGCCGCTATTAATAGAAGGCGAAACCGGCACCGGCAAGGAGCTGCTTGCCCGCGCCTGTCACCTGGCCAGCCCGCGTGGCCAATCACCGTTGATGGCCCTCAATTGTGCCGGCCTGCCGGAGTCGATGGCCGAGACCGAACTGTTTGGCTACGGCCCCGGCGCCTTTGAGGGCGCGCGGGCCGAAGGCAAGCTGGGGCTGCTGGAGCTGACAGCGGGCGGTACGTTGTTTCTTGATGGCGTCGGGGAAATGAGCGCGCGGTTGCAGGTGAAGTTGCTGCGCTTTCTGCAGGACGGTTGCTTTCGCCGAGTCGGCAGTGATGAAGAGGTGTACCTGGACGTGCGGGTGATCTGCGCAACCCAGGTGGACCTTTCGGAACTCTGCGCGCGGGGTGAATTCCGCCAGGACCTTTATCACCGCCTGAACGTGCTGTCGCTGCATATTCCGCCTCTGCGCGAATGCCTCGATGGTCTGGGGCCACTGGTGGAGCACTTTCTCGACCAAGCCAGCCGACAGATCGGCTGCCCGTTGCCCAAACTGGCCCCGGCGGCGATGGATCGGCTCAGCCATTACCACTGGCCGGGCAATGTACGGCAATTGGAAAACGTGCTGTTTCAGGCGGTGTCGTTATGTGAGGGCGGGACGGTCAAGGCTGAACACATTCGCCTGCCGGACTACGGCGTGCGTCAGCCCCTTGGCGATTTTTCCCTGGAGGGTGGCCTGGAAGCCATCGTCGGCCGTTTTGAAAAGGCCGTGCTGGAAAGTCTGTATGCCGAACATCCCAGCAGTCGGCAGTTGGGTAAGCGCCTGGGCGTTTCCCATACAACGATTGCGAACAAACTGCGGGACTATGGCATGAGCAAGGAAAGTGCTGGCAAAAGTCCTGAACACGGCACTTGAAAGGCGCTATGTTCAGGTTATTCTGCGGTGGCCGACAGCGTTAAAACACCAGGAAACCCCTGTCCGGACCTATGACGACGGAGGTGCCCGTCTCCTTCTCTATCCAGGCCAGATTAGGTTCTTGATTCGGATGGGCGGGGTAGAGTATGCCCAGGTTGTAGTTCTTGTTTTTCGGCAGTCCCTCAAGGCTCTTAGTAATGTCTGGGGACAGCGCTCCGTACTTTCCGGATCTCAGTTCGTCGGTAGAGATCCCTTCATTGGTGCTTTTGGGTTCGAGCATTGACAGGTCGATGTGTTCAAGCAACGCCGAACCATTGGGTGGAAATGATCTACCCTCTTTGCGACTTTCGATTTCGATGGCGGCGCCACCTTTTTGCGGGACCCAAAATACTCCGCCACTCATCCTTTCATTCTCTTCTTTAGAGATTGAGACCATTCGGTAATCCTGGTTTTTATCCAGTTTCTCCAGTTCATTGAGTGCGCTGCGCGACAAGGGGCCGAACTTGCCGCTGCGCACATCGTTAGCGGACACGCCAAAGTCGATCTCAAAGGTCCTGCTCGGGAGGCTCTGCAGCAGTTTTTGTAGTGCGAAGACCGTTGGATTGACGTCGCAGCAGGGCGGTAGTGCGCCCAAGTTATTTCCCCAATCCCTGTTTTTCGCGTAATTGTTTGGGTTTAACTCTGGGCGTGTCTCCAATGGGCGTCGTTGTTCCGAAGGCCGGGTGTTTAACGACTCGACTATGTTGAGAAGGTTGTTATAAAGAAATTGTATTTGCCAGTTTGTTGCTGCTTGCATAGAAGGAGTGTTACAGGTGCCAGACATTTAAATATCCTTAAGTGCGAATAAGTTGATAAGTCGCGAATGATCGTAAAGTGGTCGTGACTGCTTTGCGATGGAGCGAAGTTACGAGGGCTGTATTTAATTGCCAAGCGGGTTTTGATCAGTAAATGTAAAAGGCTATCGGAATATTCTTGTTTGGGGTTGGGCTTGTCTGATTGTTATAAAAAACAAGAGAATTACATATGTGCTCACCCATTTGCGGTGCCGTCAGGTATGCGGCTTTTTTGGGGTTTGTAATGAGTGGACAATAAAACTTCGGGCCAGTCGTTTCGAGATGACCAGGGAGGAGGGCAAGCGCCCAGTGGCTTGCCAAGTGTTTCAGCGGTTCGGCTTCGTCCGCGACCATCCAATGCCGTAGCGCTTGAGCGCTTGGAAACGCCCGCAGGACTCCAACCTTTGCCGTCAGCGGCATAACTCCGCCGTTTTTTCGACTCCTCCTTGGCCGGCCTTTTTCGACGTCTTGCCGCAAACCCTTGCCCCGCCTGGACTTTCTGCGCTTTTAGAAAGTTGGTTCGTAAATTGCTTATCTCTCATCAGTACAGCGGTGGGCGGCAAGCGTCCGTCAGAAAGAGGATAGAGCGTGGACAAGTACCTTTACGTGGCAATGACCGGCGCCAGCCAGAATGCTCTGGCGCAGAAGGCCCATGCCAACAATCTGGCGAACATTTCCACCAACGGCTTCCAGCGCGATCTGGAACAGGCGCGCTCGATGCCGGTGTTCGGCGACAGCTTTCCGGCGCGGGCCTTTGCCCTGACCGAGCGGCCCGCCACCGATTTCTCTCCGGGCGCCATGATCGAAACCGGTCGTGACCTCGATGTGGCGGTCAGCGGCGACGGCTGGATGGCCGTGCAAACCCCTGATGGCGGCGAAGCCTACGTGCGCAGCGCCAGTATGAATGTGGATGCGCTCGGCGTGCTGCGGGCCGGCAATGGTATGCCGATCATGGGCAACGGTGGCCCGATCGCCGTGCCGCCGCAGCAGAAGATCGAGGTGGGTGCCGACGGCACCGTCAGCATCCGTGCGATGGGTGAAGGCCCACGGGTGATGGCTGAAGTGGATCGGATCAAGCTGGTCCAGCCCGACCTCAAGAACATGACTAAAGGCCTGGACGGCACCATCCATACCAAGGACGGCCAGCCGGCCCAGGTCGACGCGAACGTCAAGCTGACCTCGGGTTTCCTGCAGGCTAGCAACGTCAATGCGGTGGAAGAAATGACTGCGGTGCTGGCGCTTTCCAAGCAGTTCGAGCTGCACATCAAGATGATGAACAGCGCTAAAGAAGACGACCAGGCCATGACCCGCGTTCTGGCGATGAGCTGATTGCGGTTTCACTGAATACTAATTTTGCGGCGCAGCGCCAACAAACAGGCGCACGAAGGAGAACAGCATGCTTCCGGCTCTATGGGTTGCCAAAACAGGTCTGTCCGCCCAGGACACCAACCTGACCACTATTTCCAACAACCTGGCGAACGTTTCGACCACGGGCTTCAAACGTGATCGCGCCGAGTTCCAGGACTTGCTCTATCAGATCAAGCGCCAGCCAGGTGCCCAGTCGACCCAAGACAGCGAACTGCCGTCGGGCCTGCAATTGGGTACCGGTGTGCAGATCGTCGGTACCCAGAAAAATTTCACGGCCGGTAACCTGCAGCAAACCGGTCAGCCTCTGGACATGGCGATCAACGGCAAAGGGTTCTTCCAGATCCTGCAACCAGATGGGACTACGTCTTACAGTCGTGATGGTACTTTCCACCTGGACTCCAACGGCCAAGTCGTAACGGCCAACGGTTTTGCCCTGGAACCGGCCATCGTCGTGCCTGCCAATGCCCAGACCTTCACCGTCGGCAACGATGGCACCGTGTCCATCACCGTGGCTGGCAACCCGGCGTCGCAAGTGATCGGCAACCTGCAAACCGCCGACTTCATCAACCCGGCCGGCCTGCAGGCCGTGGGTAACAACCTGTTCATGGAAACCGCCTCCAGCGGCGCGCCGCAAATCGGCACCCCTGGCCTGAACGGCTTCGGCACCACGCTGCAAAGCACCCTGGAAACCTCCAACGTCAGCACCGTGGAGGAGATGGTCAACATGATCACCACTCAGCGCGCCTACGAGATGAACTCCAAGGTGATTTCCACCGCTGACCAGATGCTTTCGTTCGTTACGCAGAATCTGTAATCAAGTCTATGGGGCGCTCCTGAGGGCGCCTGCAACACCGTGAGGTTAGGGTCATGAATCGTTATGTTTCCGTTCTGGCATTGAGTGGGATTGCCGTGCTCGCGGGCTGTGTCGCCCCGACGCCAAAACCCAATGACCCGTACTACGCGCCGGTGTTGCCGCGCACGCCGTTGCCGGCGGCGGCCAATAACGGCTCGATCTATCAGGCCGGTTTCGAACAAAACCTGTACAGCGACCGCAAGGCGTTCCGGGTCGGTGACATCATCACCATCACCCTCAACGAGAAAACCACGGCCAGCAAGAACGCCAACTCCCAAGTGGACAAGACCAGCAAGACCGGTATTGGCCTGACCTCGTTGTTTGGCGCCGTGCCGAACACCAACAACCCCTTGGGCAATGGTGACTTGAGCTTGAGCGCAGGCTACAGCGGTGACCGTGCCACCAATGGCAAGAGTTCCGCAGGGCAGGGCAACAGTCTGACCGGTTCGATCACCGTGACCGTGGCCGATGTATTGCCCAACGGGATCATCGCCGTGCGCGGTGAAAAGTGGATGACCCTCAACACTGGCGACGAGCTGGTGCGCATTGCCGGTATGGTCCGCGCCGATGATATTTCCACCGACAACACGGTGCCTTCGACGCGGATTGCCGATGCACGCATTACCTACTCGGGTACGGGTTCGTTTGCTGATGCGAGTCAGCCGGGCTGGTTCGACCGTTTCTTCCTTAGCCCGCTGTTCCCTTTCTAGGTGGCCACTTTGAAATTCAAACAGCTGATGGCGGCGGCACTGTTGCTGTCCCTGAGCGCAGTCGCCCAGGCCGAACGCCTGAAAGACATCGCCAGCATTTCCGGCGTGCGTTCCAACCAGTTGATCGGCTATGGCCTGGTGGTCGGGCTCAACGGTACGGGTGACCAGACTACCCAGACCCCGTTCACCCTGCAGACCTTTAACAACATGCTCTCGCAGTTCGGCATCAAGGTGCCGGCGGGTTCGGGCAATGTGCAGCTGAAAAACGTCGCGGCCGTTTCGATCAGTGCCGACTTGCCGGCATTCTCCAAGCCGGGTCAGGTGGTGGACATTACCGTGGCGTCCATCGGTAACTCGAAAAGCCTGCGCGGCGGCACCCTGTTGATGACGCCGCTCAAAGGTATCGACGGTAACGTCTACGCCATCGCCCAGGGCAACCTGGTGGTGGGCGGGTTTGACGCCGAAGGCCGTGACGGCTCGAAGATTACGGTGAACGTGCCCTCGGCTGGTCGCATCCCCGGCGGCGCCACGGTTGAACGCACCGTGCCCAGCGGCTTCAACCAGGGCAACAGCTTGACCCTGAACCTCAACCGTTCTGACTTCACCACCGCCAAGCGTGTGGTCGACAAGATCAACGACATGCTCGGCCCTGGCGTGGCCCAGGCCATCGACGGCGGCTCGATCCGGGTTACCGCGCCGCTGGACCCAAGCCAGCGTGTGGATTACCTGTCGATCCTGGAAAACCTTGAGGTCGACCCCGGCCAGGCGGTGGCCAAGGTCATCATCAACTCGCGCACCGGCACCATCGTGATCGGCCAGAACGTCAAGGTCTCGCCGGCCGCTGTGACCCACGGCAGCCTGACCGTGACCATCACCGAAGACCCGATCGTCAGTCAGCCTGGGCCGTTGTCCAATGGCCAGACCGCCGTGGTGCCGCGTTCGCGGGTGAATGCCCAGCAAGAAGCCAAGCCGATGTTCAAGTTCGGCCCCGGCACCACCCTGGACGAGATTGTCCGCGCGGTGAACCAGGTGGGCGCAGCGCCCGGCGACTTGATGGCGATCCTCGAAGCATTGAAACAGGCCGGCGCCTTGCAAGCCGACCTGATCGTGATCTGAGGCCATGGCCATGGATATGCGCAACAGCGGGATCAGCAGCACGGCGGACTCGGGGTCTTATTCCGACTTGAACCGGCTTAACCAGCTCAAGGTCGGTGCCGACAAGAACAGCGACGGCAACATGCGCAAAGTGGCGCAGGAGTTCGAGTCGCTGTTCCTGAGCGAGATGCTCAAATCCATGCGCTCGGCCACTGAGGCCCTGGGCAAGGACAACCCGCTGAACACCCCGGCTGCCAAGCAGTACCAGGAAATGTACGACCAGCAACTGGCCGTCTCGATGTCCCGCGAGGGCGGTGGTATCGGCCTGGCCGACGTGCTGATGCGCCAGATGCAGAAGAACAAGCCGGTGGACGCCCAGGCGGCCACCTTGCAGGGGCCGGCGGCGGCTGAGCCGGTGAAGAAAGTCGATGTGCCGACTGAAATCGCCGCCGGCACTCAAGCGGCTGGGCCGTTGGGCCGCTCCAATGGCCAGC
>NZ_JAKNRV010000221.1:0-8745 GCF_023072625.1 Pseudomonas emilianonis | reverse complement strand
CCCGTTCGCCGGTGACCAGCGCTTTGCGCCCGGCAAGTGGGCGCGTCCAGTCTTCGACGGGGGTGGCGCACGCTTCCAGACGAATCACCTGGCCCGAGATATAGGCGCTTTTGGGCGATAGGAAAAACCGCAGCGCCCCTTCCAACTGGTCCTCGGCACCTTGGCCGACCGACAGCAATTGCAACACGCCGCCGTTGCGCAGCTCCTTGGCCAGGGAGCGACTGAACCCTTCGAGGGCACGCTGGGCGCTGGCGGCGAACGGGTCGCTGAGACTTTCCGGGGCGCGGCCGAGGATCACCAGGTGCGCGCTGTGATCGAGATTTTTCAGCAGTGGCTGAAAGAACTCACGCAGTTGCTTGAGTTGGTCGGTGTGTTGCAAGTCGCTGGCGTCGAACACCAGCGCCTTGAGTTTGGGACCGTGCCCGGGAATCCAGGCCGGTGCTTCCAGTGCCCCTGTGCCGTAGCTATAAATGGCCTCGGTGAGTTTAGGGGCAAACGCCATTACCTTGGCCGCCAGCGCGCCGCCGCCGAGCAGCAGTGCGCCGTCGACCGGGCGTAGGCGCCCGGCTTGCCAGCGCTCCAGGCGTACCGGTGACGGCAGGCCAATGGCGGCGACCAGGCGATGGCCGAGGCTTGAGTTGGCGAAGTCGATATAACGGTCTGACATGGAACGCTCTCCGAAGGCTGGGGTTCAAAGGGTTGACCACCCCGGGGCGGCAGTCGTTCGATTGAGCCTAGGCTAGTCTGAGGGACTTACCCCACAACCGACAGGGAGCTTTCCATGACTCAATTGCGCCGTGTAGCGATCATTGGCGGTAATCGCATTCCTTTCGCCCGCTCCAATGGCCCGTATGCCACAGCGAGCAACCAGGCGATGCTGACGGCCACCCTGGAGGGCCTGATCGAGCGCTACAACCTGCACGGCTTGCGCCTGGGCGAGGTGGTCGCCGGTGCGGTGCTCAAGCACTCGCGCGACTTCAACCTGACCCGCGAATGCGTGCTGGGCTCGCGCCTGTCGCCGCAAACCCCGGCCTATGACATTCAGCAGGCTTGCGGCACCGGGCTGGAAGCGGCGTTGCTGGTGGCCAACAAGATTGCCCTGGGCCAGATCGAATGCGGGATTGCCGGAGGGGTGGACACCACGTCCGACGCACCGATCGGGGTGAATGAAGGGCTGCGCAAGATTTTGTTGCAGGCCAATCGCAGCCGGTCTATGCCGGACAAACTAAAAGTCTTGTTACAACTTCGTCCGCATCACCTCAAGCCGGAACTGCCGCGCAATGGCGAACCGCGCACCGGTTTATCCATGGGCCAGCACTGTGAACTGATGGCGCAGACCTGGCAGATCCCCCGCACCGAGCAGGACCAGTTGGCCCTGGAAAGTCACCAGAAAATGGCCGCGTCCTATGCCGAAGGCTGGCACAACGATTTGCTCACCCCGTTTCTGGGGCTCACCCGTGACAACAACCTGCGCCCCGATCTGACCCTGGAAAAACTCGCCGGCCTCAAGCCCGCCTTCGAACGCAGCGGCAAAGGCACGCTCACCGCCGGCAACTCCACGCCGCTGACGGACGGTGCTTCCCTGGTGTTACTCGGCAGCGAAGCCTGGGTCAGGGAGCGCGGCTTGCCGATCCTGGCGTACCTGCGCGACGGCGAAGCGGCGGCGGTGGATTTCGTCAACGGTGCCGAAGGCCTGTTGATGGCGCCGGTGTACGCCGTGCCGCGTTTGCTGGCGAGGAATGGCCTGACACTGCAGGACTTTGATTACTACGAGATCCACGAAGCATTCGCTGCCCAAGTGTTGTGCACGCTAAAGGCCTGGGAAGATGCGGACTACTGCAAGACCCACCTGGGGCTCGACGCGCCGCTGGGTTCGATTGACCGCAGCCGCCTCAACGTCAAGGGCAGTTCCCTGGCCGCCGGGCATCCGTTTGCCGCGACGGGCGGGCGTATTATCGCCAACCTGGCCAAGCTGTTGGACGTCGCGGGCAAGGGGCGCGGGCTGATTTCGATCTGTGCCGCCGGTGGGCAGGGCGTGACGGCGATCATTGAGCGTTGAATTGCGTGGAAAACTGGCATATTGGATGCATTCTTCGGTGGTCAAAGCTCGCTAGCCCCTCCCCGAGGCGAGCCGATTGCCGTATAACGAGTGCCATACGCGTGTTTGGTAATAAAGGACCCACAATAAAAGCTGATGAAGACTCCTAAACGCATTGAACCCCTGATCGAAGACGGTCTGGTCGACGAAGTGCTGCGCCCACTTATGAGTGGTAAAGAAGCAGCTGTTTATGTGGTGCGCTGCGGCAATGAATTGCGTTGCGCCAAGGTTTACAAGGAGGCGAACAAACGAAGTTTTCGTCAAGCGTCCGAATACCAGGAAGGCCGTAAGGTCCGTAACAGCCGGCAGGCCCGGGCCATGGCCAAGGGCTCCAAATTCGGCAAGAAAGAAACCGAAGATGCCTGGCAGAACGCCGAAGTCGCGGCGTTGTTCCGCCTGGCCGGTGCGGGCGTTCGCGTGCCCCAGCCGTATGACTTCCTGGAAGGCGTGCTGTTGATGGAACTGGTGGCCGACGAGTACGGCGATGCGGCGCCGCGTCTGAACGACGTGACGCTGGAACCGGACCAGGCGCGCGAGTACCACGCGTTCCTGATCTCCCAGATCGTGCTGATGCTGTGTACCGGCCTGGTGCACGGTGACCTGTCCGAGTTCAACGTACTGCTCACGCCGACGGGCCCGGTGATCATCGACCTGCCCCAGGCGGTGGATGCGGCGGGCAACAACCACGCGTTCAGCATGCTGGAGCGGGATGTGGGCAACATGGCTTCCTACTTCGGGCGTTTTGCCCCGGAGTTGAAGACCACCAAGTACGCCAAGGAAATGTGGGCGCTGTACGAAGCCGGCACCTTGCACCCTGGCAGCATCTTGACCGGCGAGTTCGACGAACCGGAAGAACTGGCGGATGTCGGTGGCGTGATCCGCGAGATCGAAGCGGCGCGACTGGATGACGAACGGCGCCAGGCGATCCGCGCGGCGGATGATGCCCCCGCGAGCAAAACAGCGGAAGAACCGCCGCCGCCTTGGATGCAGTGATCTTCAATCTGTTGGAGATCTAAAAAGTGTGGAAGTGATCTTCAGGCAATTGAAGATCTAAAAATGTGGGAATGATCTTCAGGCAATTGGAGATCTAAAAATGTGGGAATGATCTTCAGGTAATTGGAGATCTAAATGTGGGAGGGGGCTTGCCCCCGATAGCGCCGTGTCAGTCGATACTTATATTGACTGGTCCACTGCTATCGGGGGCAAGCCCCCTCCCACATTGGTTTTGTGTTCACCCTTTACTCCTTCAGGCGCAGCAACCACCCGACGCCAATTCCTTGAGAATCGGACAATCCGGCCGATGATCACCGTGGCAGTGTTCCACCAGGTCCTGCAACGTATCGCGCAACTGCCCCAGTTCGCGAATCTTCTGATTCAGCTCTTCAATATGCTGGCGCGCCAAGGCCTTCACATCGGCGCTGGCCCGCTGTCGGTCCTGCCACAAGGTCAGCAGCTTGCCGACCTCTTCCAGGGAAAACCCCAGGTCCCGCGAACGCTTGATAAACGCCAGGGTGTGCAACTCGTCGGAGCCGTACACGCGATAGCCGCTGTCGGTGCGCTGGGCAGCTTTCAACAGCCCGATGGATTCGTAGTAGCGGATCATCTTGGCGCTCAAACCGCTTGAACGCGCCGCCTGGCCGATGTTCATGCTCATGGATGTGGGTCCTCCAGATCCTTGGGTTTCCAGGTTTTCAACAACAGCGGGCTCGGGTGTTCCAGCGGCCACAGCCACACGCACAGCCAACCCGCCAGGGCGCCTGTGGGTAAGTCGATAAAGTGGTGTTGATAAGTGGTCAGCACCGAAACCCCGATCAGCGCGAACCAGCCGTGTACCAGCCAGCGCCAGGCGCCCTGGGTGTGACGTTGGTACATGATCCACAGGATCACCAGCAGCGCGATATGCAGCGACGGCGCCTGGTTGAACGGTTTGTCGAAACCGGCCAGCACGGCGAACAGCCAGCCGAACACGCCGTCCAGCTCCGGCCTTTCGAAGGTGAAGCGCAGCGGCCAGATCAGGAAGCAGCTCACGGCGATGAGCTGCGCACTCAGCAGGCGCAGCGCATGTTGCTTCAGTTCATGGCGGCTGTTGGGCAGCAGCAGGGATAAACCGTAGAGCAGGTCGATAGTCCAGTAGGGCACGATGGTCCAGGCCCAGAACGGCATGTGGGTTTCCCAATCGAACACCAGTGTGCCGACGTCGCTGCGCTGGCTGGTGACCCATGTGGCAAAGCCATAGGTGCTGAAAAACAGCGGCGCCAACAGCAACAGCCACAGGAACGCGGGCTTTAACAGGCCGGGTTCGCGCATGTTCAGATCTTCTGCGCCAGGGACACGGTAAAGATGCCCCACTCATCCACCCGCTGGGTGATCTTGCGGAAACCGGCGGCTTCCACCAGTTGATCCATTTCTGCCTGGCTGCGCCGGCGCATCACCCAGGCCTGGCCCTGGCGATGGCTGGTCAGCGCGCGGGCGATCAGTTCCAACTGCGGGTGCCACGGCTGGCCGGTGTAGACCAGATAACCGCCGGGCTCCACGGCTTCGGCCAGGCCCGCCAGCGAACCGCCGACCATGGCGTTATCGGCAAACAATTCATACAGCCCGGAGACCACCGCCAACGTCGGCTTGGGCGCCAGCGCCGCCAAGTCCGCGCGGTCGAACGCATCGCCTTTGACGAATTGCGCGATATCCCCCAGGCCTTTCTCGCGAATCAGTGCGCCACCATCGCGCACGTTGATGTCGCTGTAGTCGCGCAGCAGGATCGATTCCGGTAGCGGCGAAACGCCCTGCAAGGCTTCGAGAATGTAGCGACCGTGGCCGGCGGCGATATCGACGATGCGCACTTCGCGGTCCGCTGTGCGCAACTGGGTCATGGCCAGGCGCAGCAGCTCTTCGACGTTCAACTTGCGCTGGCGAATGCCGCGCCAGCCGATGGAGTTGAGGTAGTTGGTGTCGATCATCCGGCCCAACCGGCCTTTGCCGGTGGGCGTGTTGCGGTACACGTAGTCCAGGGTGCTGCCGGAGTCGAAACCGGTGTCGAAGCCCAGCTTCACGCCGTCTGACAGCGTTTTGCCCAGGCCCATGCTGGCGCGGGTCATACGCCAGTACAGGTCGCGCAGGGAATTGCGCGGCAGCGGCGCGGCGAGGGATTCGGATTCGGCGCAGGTGGCGCCCAGCTTGTCGGCATCGAGCAGCGAGGCGTGGTCCAGCGGGTGTGCGAAGTTTTGCAGGATAAAGCGCCGGGCGCTGCTCACGGCCACGGCGCGGTCGCGCTCGCCGAGGGTGTCGTGGAAGAAGCCGGGGAGGATATGTAGTTCTTTTTTCAGGCTGCCGAGGCGGTCGAAAAACTGTTGTTGGGGTTTGCGATGCACGACGAAATCGGAGCCGGAGATCAGCAGTTGGGTCGGCACCTGGATCGCCTGGGCATCGGCGACAACCCGGTCGGCCGCTTCGTACAGGCCGAGCAGCACATTCACCGAAATCGCCTTGGTGATCAGCGGGTCGCTGTCGTAGGACGCGACGCGTTCCGGGTCGTGGCTGAGGAACTTGGCCTTGACGTAACTGTTGACGAAAAATTTGCCGCGAAACTTGCGCATCAGCGCCAGGCCCGGGCGGGCGAAGGGCACGTACAGTTTGACTTTGAATGCCGGGGAGGCGAGCACGAGTGCGCGGATTTTCGGCGCGTAGTCGTGGACCCAGGTGGCTGCGATCACCGCGCCGACGCTTTGGGCGATGACCGCAATATTTTCGGCCTCGACACCGTAAGTGGCGCCGATGTGGTCGCAGAAAGTCTGCACGTCGCGGGCGCTGGTGGCGAAGCTGGGGCTGTCGCCGCGCTCGCCGGGAGATTGGCCGTGGCCACGGGCGTCCCAGGCGAAGAAGTCGAAATGCGCCAGGTTCAGTTCATCGACCAGGTGGGCGATGCGCCCCGAATGCTCATGGCCGCGATGGAACAGCAGGATCGCCTTGCGCGGCTCGCCGTCCGCTGGGGCGGTAGCCGGCCAGTGCCGGTAGAAAAGCTCGACGCCATCATGGGTACTGAAGGTGTGTTCTTGCTGTTCGCGCATCGCAAAATCCTTATGCAGAAGGGGAAATGTGTTGTTCTTCTTTGAGGCCCTGACGCACCCGGTTGACCAGGGTATAGGCGAGCAGGGCGGCGACCAGCCACATCACCGTGTCGACCCAACCGGCTCCTAGCCAGCCCAGCGCCACGCCGGTGGCAAGCACGCCGAGGACGAATGCCCGATCACTTTTGCCCATCGGCCCGTCGTAGCGCCGTGACGCGCCGACCATCGGCCCGAGCACCCCGGCGTATTCGCTGAACACCGCCAGCAAGGTCACCAGCAGCACCGGCGCCGGGCTGACGCCGGGGATCAGTGCAAAGGGCAGGATCAGCGCGCTGTCGGCGATCACGTCGCACAGTTCATTGAGGTAGGCACCCAGGCGCGACTGCTGGCCGAATTCCCAGGCGAGCATGCCGTCGATGGCGTTGAGGGCCATGCGCACGATCATCCACAGCGGGATTAGCGCAAACACCCAGAGGTGCTGGGCAAAGCCGGCGATCAGCAGTCCGACCAGCAGGGAGATGACCCCGGCCAGCACGGTGATCTGGTTGGCGGTGGTGCCGTTGTCATAGAGGCGCTGCACGAGGGGGCGCAGCAGGTTTTGAAACCGCGGTTTGAGCTGATAGATCGAAATCATGGGGGTGACGCTTCCTTGTCCGTGGACCCGCGAAAAACTGCTCGGGAGTGTGCCGATTAATCGTAGCCTGCACCAGTGATGGCGCGTGTTTATAGGGGTTTAGTCACGCTCCGGAGCGCGATGAAGAACAAATGTGGGAGGGGGCTTGCCCCCGATGGCGGCGGACCCGCCAACCCATGCATCAACTGACCCAGAGCGATCGGGGGCAAGCCCCCTCCCACAGTGGATCTGTGTTGCATGTAAAGACGGTGTTTAACGAACAAAAATTTCACGCATTGTGTTATATCGTAACGAATTATGTACAAGCGGGCATGAGTGGATGCAAGTGGATCTAGAAGCTGACGGCGCTTCGGTTGAGGGCCTGCCGCGTTTTCAGCAAGGGCTGTTCCATGCCCGTCGATTGAGGCAAGCCGGTATCAGCCTGACTGCCGTGGCCATCAGCGGCTGGGTGTTGGCGCTGTTTGTTGCGCTATTTGCACCGGTGTCGATCTGGCCGGTGGTGTTGATCAACTGCGCGTCCGCGTTGCTGTTGCTGGTGGCCGGGTTGCAGTCGGCGTGGTGGGTCGCCGATTGGCGTGCCCAGGCGCTGGAAGCGTCGGCACCTGAGTTACTCGTAGCAGAGGACGAACCCGCCGGCTGGCAGGCGCGCCTGGTGGGGCGTTTCGGCAGAGGGTTGCTGGCCCAGATCGGTGCGCCGGTGTTGTGGCTCGGCGGTTGGTCGTTGTTCGCGCTGGTCAGCATCATTGAGTTCTGGAACCTGGGCTTGCCGGCGGCAGCGGTCGGCCAATCCGCAAGTATCGGCGCCGCGCTGGCCTTGGCATTGGCCTTTGGCCTGCTAGTGTTCGAGCGGCGCCTGGCCCAGGAAACCGCCGCGCAATGGCCGGAAGCCGCGCAGTTGGCGCAACTAAGCCGGGTGGCGATTAGTTGTCTGCTGATCAGTGCGATTTGCCTGCTGTTTGCCAGTGCGGCGTCGGTGTGGCCGCTGCGTCTGGCGACGCTGGTCGGGCTGTTGCCGGCGCTGGTCGCGCTGGAGTTTCTGTTAAGGGCTGTGCTGTCGCTGTTCAGCCCGCGCCAACCGCGCCTCGAACCGCGCTTGATGGCGCAGAGTTTTATCGCCGGTCTGCTGCGCTGGCCGCCGCAACCGCTGCAGGCCTTGCAGCACGAATTGCACAACCGCTTCGGTATCGACCTGCGCCAGATCTGGGCGTTTACCTACATGCGCCGGGCGTTTCTGCCGGTGCTGGTGGTGGTGCTGGCCGTCGGCTGGGCGCTGACGGGGGTGCATGAAGTGCCCCTGCAAGGCCGTGGGATTTATGAGCGCTTCGGCAAACCGGTGCAAGTCTTCGGCCCTGGCCTGCACGCCGGGTTGCCGTGGCCGTTGGGCCGCGTGCTGAACGTGGAAAACGGCGTGGTGCATGAGCTGGCGACCAGCGTCGGCGAAGCCGCCAGCCCGGAACTCGCGGCCGCCGAAGGCCCGGCGCCGCTGATCGCCAACCGCCTGTGGGACGCCAGCCATGTGAATGACAAATCCCAGGTGATCGCCAGCAGCCGTGGCGACAAGCAGAGCTTCCAGATCGTCAATATGGATGTGCGCTTCGTCTACCGTATCGGCCTGACCGACCACGCCGCACTGGCCGCCACTTATAACAGCGCGGATGTGCCGACCCTGATCCGCAGCACCGCCAGCCGCATCCTCGTGCATGACTTTGCCTCGCGTACCCTCGACGAATTGCTCGGCGAACAACGCACCGGCCTGGCCGACGAAATCGGTCGCGCCGTGCAAGCGGACCTGCAAAAACTCGACAGCGGCGTGGAAATTCTCGCCACGGTGGTCGAAGCCATCCACCCACCGTCCGGTGCCGCCAACGCCTACCACGGCGTGCAAGCGGCGCAGATCGGCGCCCAGGCGCTGATCTCCCGCGAACGCGGCGCCGCCAGCGAACAAACCA
>NZ_JAKNRV010000220.1:0-8810 GCF_023072625.1 Pseudomonas emilianonis | reverse complement strand
GGTGCCGCGCTCGCTGCTCGGGCGCATGCTGCTGCTGACCTTGCTCGCGGTGCTGTTCGCCCAGGCGCTGTCCAGCGTGATCTGGGTTTCGCAATTGCGCGCCACCCAGCTCGAAGGCCTGGTCACCAGCGCCCGTAGCCTGGCGCATTCGATGACTGCCAGCGTGAGCTATTTCCGTTCGTTGCCGGTGGCCTATCGCCCGTTGGTCCTCGACCAATTGCGCAGCATGGGCGGCACACGTTTTGTGGTGACGCTCAATGACCGCCCGCTGGACATGGCGATCTTGCCGCAGACCCCGCGCAAGCAAGCGGTGCTCAAAGCGGTCGATGAAGTGCTGCGCCAGACCTTGGGCGCCGATGTGCATATCTCGGTGGAATTTGTCAGCGCCGAAGACCTGCGCATCTTCAATGCCGGGTTGAAACTCGATGAGCTGCCACGCTCCTGGGCGCATTACGCGTTGACCCTGGAGCCGGTGAACCCGCCGGTGCTGGTCACCCAGATCCAACTCGCTCCCGGCGAATGGCTGTACATCGCCTCGCTGTTGCCCGAGCCGTACACCAGTCTCGAAGAGCAAGGCCTGCCGTCGCAGCAAGTGTGGTTTATCGTGCTGACCAGCGGCTTTTTGCTGCTGTTCATCGGCCTGTTGGTTCACTGGCAGAGCCGGCCGCTCAAGCGCCTGGCGCGGGCAGCGCGGGACATGTCGCTGGGCGCCGATGTGGAGCCGGTGGCCGAAGGCGGCGGCAGTGAAGTAGTGGAAGTGGGGCGCGCATTCAATGCCATGCGCGAACGCATCAGCCGTTACCTCATCGAACGCAGCCAGTTGTTCAGTGCAATTTCCCACGACTTGCGCACACCGATCACACGCCTGCGCCTGCGGGTTGAATTGCTCGAAGATGAAAACCTGCAAACCAAATTCGGCCGCGACCTGGATGAGTTGGAGTTGCTGGTCAAAGGCGCGCTGCAGTGCGTGAAAGACACCGACATCCACGAAAACATCGAACCGGTCGACCTCAACCATGTGCTCGACTGCCTGGTGGAGCCGTACCTGGCGCCCAACGGCAACGGCCGCGTGACCCAGCATGGGCGCGCGTTGGCGCCGTATCCGGGCAAGCCGCTGGCGCTCAAGCGCTGCATCGGCAACCTGATCGACAACGCGCTGAAGTACGGGCAGAACGCCCATTTGCATATCGAGGACGATGGCGCGGAGTTCATCCTGCACGTCGACGACGAAGGCCCGGGCGTACCGGAACAGCGCCTGGAGCAGGTCTTCGAACCGCATTTCCGCCTCGCCGGCCAGCAGCAGGGCTACGGCCTGGGCCTGGGCATCGCGCGCAACATTGCGCACAGCCATGGCGGCGAAGTGAGTTTGCAGAATTTGCGCGAGGGTGGCTTGCGGGTCACCTTGCAACTGCCCCGAACCCTCGACTAAGCAGCGCCGCCGATCAAATGTGGGAGGGAGCTTGCTCCCGATGGCGGTGTATCAGTCAACTTATCTGTAACTGACCCACTGCCATCGGGAGCAAGTCGAACCACCCCTCCCACATCTGATCGGCAGTGAATCACACGCTCTGACGCAACCTCGCCAAATCCCTCAGCGGCGGCGCACCAAACAACCGGCTGTACTCGCGGCTGAACTGCGACGGGCTTTCATACCCCACCCGATACCCGGCCGCCGAGGCTTCCAGCCCTTCGGCGATCATCAGCCGACGCGCCTCCTGCAAGCGCAATTGCTTTTGGTATTGCAGCGGGCTCATGGCGGTGATGGCCTTGAAGCGGTGGTGCAAGGTCGAGACGCTCAGGTTCACTTCCTTGGCCAGGTCATCGATGCGCAGCGGCTGTTCGTAGTTGCCATTGAGCCATTTGATCGCCTGGCTGACCCGATGACTCTGACTGTTGGCCACGGCGATTTCATACAGCCGGTAACCCTGCGGCCCACGCAATAAGCGGTAGAGAATTTCGCGGCTGATTAACGGCGCCAGCATGGCGATGTCTTTGGGCGAATCCAGCAGGCGCGTCAAGCGCAGTACGGCGTCGAGCAGTTGGTTGTCGATGCGGTCGACGTACATCCCACGCGGGGTCGGGCGCGACGGCACGCCCATCGGCCCGGCTTCTGCGATCAGGGCCGTGAGCTGCGCCGGGTCGATGTTGATGCGGATCGACAGGTTAGGGTCTTGCGGAGTGGCATCGATGATCCGCCCGGCCACCGGCATCGACACCGAAAACACCAGGTAATTGAGCGGGTCATAGGCAAAGATTTCGTCGGCCAGGCGCACTTCCTTGCGGCCGTTGGCCAGGATGCACAGGGCGGGCTCCACCAGCACCGGGCTGAAGTCGCGCGGCGTGTTGTGACGGTTCAGGAACAGTGACGTGATCGCCGTACCGTAGGAGCCGTCTTCCCAGGTATGCCGATGCACGATGCTGGCCAGTTCGGCGCGCTGTTTTTCCATCTCGGCATCGAGGGGCATGGACTTGGGTTCGGGCGACGACATGGGGCGTCCTCTGCAGGCTTTTTTGATGGGCTCAGCTTAGCGGCGGCTGTTCAAACCGTGGTATGTCGATTCTGCACAATCCTTGCCTGATCCTGCGGCACATCGTGAATCAGGCAAGCAGG
Organism: Pseudomonas emilianonis; assembly: GCF_023072625.1. Taxonomy (NCBI): domain Bacteria; kingdom Pseudomonadati; phylum Pseudomonadota; class Gammaproteobacteria; order Pseudomonadales; family Pseudomonadaceae; genus Pseudomonas; species Pseudomonas emilianonis. Next base: position 6,199 of record NZ_JAKNRV010000220.1, on the reverse strand, counting down.
AGAACTGTCATCGCCATGAAATATGGCGTCTGCCTGTGGAATAAAACCGGCGGGCAATCGTCCTGTCTACGCTTTTCGCAGGATTGTGCAATAAGCCGGCAGGAATCGACTAACCGCGCCTCGACCTGCGCCGTTATCTTTGATCCTGTGGCAACACGCCCTCACCGTGCTTGCCGAGCATCACTTCTCAACGGGAGAGTCGAACATGTCCACCCCCATTCCCGCGAGCCATATGGCCTTTATCCGCGCCCGCAGCGGTTGCAGCACCGAACTCGGTGCTCGCTTGAGCAGTTTGATCGAACCGGGCCGTCAGGCTCAGGGTTGCCTGCAGTTTTCGTTGCAGCATTCCCGGGTCGACCCTGATGTCTGGCTGGTCTCGGGCTTCTGGAGCAGCGAACAGGCGATGAGTGCCTACTTCAACTCGCCGGCCCTGATGATCTTCTCCGAGCTGTTGAACGACATGGTCGTGCGCAGCATGGACTTCCAGACCTTCACCGATGCATCCGCCGCCAATGCCTACGGCGAGTACCTGCAACTCGCCGGTTAGGGTTTAGAATGGCCGACTTTCCATTGGCCAGGACCTGCAACATGGCACGTAAACAATTTGCTCACCACGAAGCCGTTTCCGCCGTAGTACCGGGCGAAGGGGGCTACAGCGCCGCCGTCGCCGTCAAGGCGCTGGATGGCATGGGCGCACCGCAGTTTCACAAGATCCTGGATGGACAGACGTTCAAGACGGCGTCCGATGCCGACGATGCGGCGACGCTGCAACTTGAGTTGTTGACCGACGTCGATGCAGAAGGTCAGTTGACCTGGGCAACTGCCACAAACTGACGCACGCCGTCGATCCAGTGTGGGAGGGGGCTTGCCCCCGATAGCGGTGTTTCAGCTACAGATAGGCTGACTGACACACCGCCATCGGGGGCAAGCCCCCTCCCACATTTTTTATTGCATTGCAGTCAGGCTTGGGTGGCGCCTGGGCGATACATTTTGAACAGCGCCTCAGGGCCCACTTTGAAGTAATCCGCCGGGCCGCCGCCACGCAGGATCGGTTCGGCGGCGGCGGTGTCGTAGATCCCATCCTTGAGCAGCCACTTGGCAATATGCACCGCGACCACCTCGCCCAGCACCAGCCAACTGGGTACCAGTACCTGCTCGGCGCGCTGCAGTTGGATGATCTGCGTGACCTTGCACTCGAACGACACCGGGCTCTCGCCCACCCGCGGCACGCCGACGATCTTCGAGGCCACTGGCGTCAGGCCGGACAACTCGAACTCATTCACCTCTGGCGGTACGGCGGCACAGCTCTGGTTCATCTGCTCGGCCAACGGGCGGGTGGCCAGGTTCCACACAAACTCGCCGGTCTGTTCGATATTGTTCAGGCTGTCTTTGCGCCCGACACTGGAAAACCCAATGATCGGCGGAATGTAGTTGAACGCATTGAAGAAACTGTAGGGCGCCAGGTTCAGGCGACCTTGGCTGTCGTGGGACGAAATCCAACCGATCGGCCGTGGGCCGACGATGGCATTGAACGGGTCATGGGGCAGGCCGTGGCCGTTGGCGGGTTCGTAGTAATAGCTATCGTCAGACATCGCCGAGGTTCCTGCTGCGCTTTTCTGGGGGCCGTCATAGTGCAAGCCATGGCGGCGAATTTCCATCGGCCCTATGGAATTTTCATTCAGCGCCCACCTATTTTTCACAGTGCCCCGTTCAGTCTGCGCGCCAGGTCGACACCCCCCTATAAGTCGGCCCATTGATAGATTGAGCTTCGGAGCCTTGCACTGCATGAACAAACTTCCTCAGATCACCCTGGCGTTCTGGGTCATGAAAATCTGCGCGACGACCCTGGGCGAAACCGCCGGGGACTTGCTGTCGATGACCCTGAACGTCGGTTATGCCATCAGCTCGATGATCCTGATCAGCGTGTTCCTGGTCACCCTGGTGACGCAACTCTGGTCGAAAGCCTACAACCCGGTGCTGTACTGGATCGTGATCCTGTCCACCAGCACCGCCGGCACCACCATGTCCGACTTCATGGACCGCAGCCTCGGCCTGGGCTATGCCGCGGGGTCGATGATCCTGATCGTGATCCTGATGATCATCTTCGCGTTGTGGCACCTCAGCGGTGATTCGCTGAACGTGAACAAGGTGCAAACCTTTCGCGGCGAGTTGTTCTACTGGATGGCGATCCTGTTCTCCAACACCTTGGGCACTGCTCTGGGCGACTTCCTTGCCGACGATTCGGGGCTCGGCTTCGCCGGTGGTGCCTTGTTGATCGGCTCGACTATCGCGGCGGTGGTGGCGCTCAAGTACTTCACGCAGATTTCGTCGGTGTTGCTGTTCTGGGTGGCGTTCGTATTGACCCGGCCATTTGGCGCGACCCTGGGCGACTTCCTGACCAAACCCCATGCAAAGGGCGGGCTGGACTTCGGCACTATCGGTTCGTCGGCGGTGTTGGCGGCGGTGCTGGTGGTGATGATTGTCGGGGCTTCATATGCGCAGCGGCGCTATGTGCGGCGCGACGTGGCAGAGTTGTCCTGATTGCACATGTGGGAGGGGGCTTGCTCCCGATTGCAGTGGGTCAGCTTGAGATAAGTTGACTGAAACACCACGATCGGGGGCAAGCCCCCTCCCACATTGGTTACTGCGCTCAGCCGTTAGTCGGTGGTGATCCGCGAATGCTTGCGGGTGTCCTTCATGGTCACGTAGACCACCAACGACACCGCGATACACACGGTCACGTACCAGTAGTAGCCGGTTTCCATGCCGATGCTCTTGAACCACAGTGCGATGTATTCAGCGGTGCCGCCGAAGATCGATACGGTCAGCGCATACGGCAGGCCCACGCCCAGCGCACGGATTTCGGTGGGGAACAGCTCAGCCTTCACCACGGCGTTGATCGATGTGTAGCCGCTGACGATGATCAGCGCCGCCATGATCAGGAAGAACGCGCCCCACCAGCTCTGGATGGTGTGCAGGGTGGTGAGGATCGGCACGGTGAACAGTGTGCCGAGGATGCCGAAGGCGATCAGGATCGGACGCCGGCCGACCTTGTCCGACAGCGCGCCGACCAGAGGTTGCAGGCACATGAACAGAAACAGCGTCGCCGCCGAGATGGTGGTGGAGTCGGAAATGCTCATGCCGACGGTGTTCACCAGGTACTTCTGCATGTAGGTGGTGTAGGTGTAGAAGGCCAGGGTGCCGCCCATGGTCAGGCCGACCACGGTCATCAGTTCCTTGGGGTGGCGCATCAAGGTGCGCATCGCGCTTTCCTTGGCTTTTTCCTTCTTGGTGAACGACTCGGTTTCTTCCATGCCGCGCCGCAGGTACAGCGCGACCACTGCGCACAGGGCGCCGATGGCGAACGGGATACGCCAGCCCCAATCGTACAGTTGCTCGGTGGTGAGGGTCTGTTGCAGCACGATCAGCACCGCCAGGGCAATGAGCTGGCCGGAGATCAGGGTCACGTACTGGAAGCTGGAGAAGAAACCGCGACGTTCCTTGGTCGCCATTTCACTCAGGTAAGTGGCCGAGGTGCCGTATTCGCCACCGACCGACAAGCCTTGCAGCAGGCGGGCGAACACCAGCAGGATCGGCGCACCGACGCCGATGGTTTCATAGCCCGGGCTCAGGGCGATGATCAGCGAACCGAAGCACATCAGCAGCACCGAGGCCATCAACGCGGCCTTACGACCGGCGCGGTCGGCATACAGGCCCATCAACCAGCCGCCGATCGGGCGCATCAGGAAGCCCACGGCGAAGATCGCAGCGGTGTTGAGCAGTTGGGCGGTGGTGTCGCCTTTGGGGAAGAAGGCTTTGGCGAAGTACAGCGAGAAAGCCGCGTAGACGTACCAGTCGTACCACTCGACCATGTTGCCGACCGATCCGCTGAAGATCGATTTGATGCGGCTGGAGGTGGTGCGTTCTTTCGCCGGCGCAGCCGCCGACCCCAGAGGCAAGGTATTGGAGTTATCCATTGAAGGATCCTTCAGATAGTTGTTTTTATGGAGCGTGCCTGAGCACAGCCTGATTGGGGCTATAGCAGGAGCTGTGCCAGGTTGGGGAAGGCCCGGTCTAGAAGGGTTTGCAGGTTTTTTTGAGCGGAAAGTCGCTGATGGTTTTGGGCTGGGTGAGCGGAAATCCGCTTATTGCTTGCCTACGATGGCGTCTTTGAAAGCAACCCAGATCACGGCCTAGAGAAACATCTCCCGCACCAACCCATGCCGCTGCATCTTCTCATTGAAGGTGCGCCGGGGCAGTTGCAGCTCGGCCAGCACCGCCTTGATATCGCCTTTGTGCCGGGTCAGTGCGGCTTTCAGGCAGTTGGCCTCGAAGGCTTCCTGTTGCGCCGCCAATGATTGCCCGGCCTCGATGCCTTCGGGCTCTGGCTCGCCAAGTCCCAACACCTGGCGTTCGGCGACGTTGGCCAGTTCGCGCACGTTGCCCGGCCAGTCATGGCTGAGCAGGCGCCCCAATTGCGCGCCACTCAGCGGTTCAACGTGGCGGCCCAGGCGTTCGGCGGCGCTTTGCGCAAAGTGATCGAACAGCAGCGGTATATCTTCACGACGCTCGCGCAGGGGCGGCAGGCGCAGTTGCGCGACGTTCAGTCGATAGGCCAGGTCTTCGCGAAAACGCCCGGCGCGGGCCTCGTCCAACAGGTCCGGCTTGGTCGCGGCAATGATGCGCAGGTCGACGTGGATACTTTGGTTGGAGCCCAGACGCTCCAACTTTTGCTCCTGCAACACGCGCAGCAATTTGACTTGCTGGGCCAGGGGCATGCTTTCGATTTCATCCAGAAACAGCGTGCCACCGTGAGCGTATTCCAGCTTGCCGATACGCTTGCCCTGGGCCCCCGTAAACGCGCCGCTCTCGTGGCCAAACAGCTCGGCTTCAAACAACTGCTCGGGGATCGCCGCGCAATTGAGCGCGACAAAGGCTTTCTTTGCCCGCGGGCCGAAGTCGTGCAGGCAGCGGGCGACCAGTTCCTTGCCGCTGCCGGTCTCGCCGCGGATCAGCACGTTGACTGGGAGCGTCGCCAGGTCCAGCACCTGGCGGCGCAGGTTCTGCAAGCTGCGGGACACGCCCAGCAGGCTGTTTTCCAATTGTGTCCGATGATCGGCCTGTTGATGCAGGCGGCGGTTTTCCAGGATCAGCCCGCGTTTATCGAGGGCGCGGCGCAGGCTGTTGAGCAGGGCTTCGGGGCTGAAGGGTTTTTCCAGGAAGTCGTAGGCCCCGTCGCGCATGGCTTCGACGGCCATCGGCACATCGCCATGGCCGGTCAGCAGGATCACCGGTAAATCGGCATCGCGCCGCCGCACTTCGGCCAGCAGCTCCAGGCCGTTGAGGCCGGGCATGCGCACGTCGCTCAAAATCACCCCGGGAAAGTCCTTGGGCAGTTGCGCGAGACAGGCCTCGGCGCGACTGAACAACTGCACTTCAAATCCCGACAGGCTCAACCACTGCTCGACGGCCGTGCGAATGCTGGCTTCGTCATCGATCACAATCACCGCGTTCAACATAGCTCCGGCGTCTCCAGCGCGATAGGCAGCGTCAGGGTAAACACCGCGCCGTCGCCACGGTTACCGGCGCTCAGGCGCCCACCCAGTTCGTGCACGATAGCGTAGGACACCGCCAGCCCCAAGCCGAGCCCATCGCCCACGGGCTTGGTGGTGAAGAAGGGGTCGAACACGTTGTTCAAATGTTCCTCGGCGATGCCGCCACCGCTGTCGCTGACGGTCAACTGCCACAGTTGCTCATCGGCGTGCAGGCGGATTTCCAGGCGTTTGCGCGGTTTGTTGGCCATGGCGTGATGGTGACCGCCTCGTCCATCGGTGAAGCGTTCGACGATATCTGGACCCTGGAGCGCGCCTGCCAGATCCTTGTCACGGCGTGGTCCACCGGGCAGCCGTTGCGGGTGTTGTCCGATGAAGTGGCGGAAAAAACCGCGCGGGGCTGGGAAGGCATCACCGATTTCTCGCGCCGGCATTTTGAAGAAATGAAGCAAATGATGATCGACGCCGATGCGTCGGTGCTCGACTGAGGACGCCCTATGACCTTTTCCGTTGTCGCCCGCTGTGCCGAGACGGGCCAGTTGGGGATCGCTATCAGCTCGTCGAGCATCGCCGTGGGCGCGCGTTGCCCGTGGCTGCGCCCCGGTGTGGGCGCGGTGGCGTCGCAGAACATCACCCTGCCGAGAAAT
>NZ_JAKNRV010000021.1:0-31691 GCF_023072625.1 Pseudomonas emilianonis | reverse complement strand
GCGGGCGAGGACTTCAGCGCCGCCTTCCTCGACGGCGCCCGCCAGGCGTTGGCGTTGGTGCAGCGCCACAATATCCGCGTCGCCGTGCTCAAGGCCAATAGCCCGTCCTGTGGCAATGTGCTGACCTATGACGGCACCTTCAGCGGCGTGAAGGTGAGCGGCGAAGGCGTCACGGCGGCGCTGCTCAAGCGCCATGGGGTGTTGGTGTTCAGTGAGCTGGAGTTGCTTGAGGCGGCGCAAGCCCTGGCCCATCTCTCAAGCCTTCCCTAGGCCAAAGTGTGGGAGGGGGCTTGCTCCCACATGTTGATTTACTGTGCCTTGACTGCCGCTGTGTCGCCTTCGAACCACTTCTGCGCCAGCGCCTTCAACCGCCCATCGGCCTTCACCCGTTGCAGCGCCTTGTCCAGGCTCGCCTTGAACGCCGGGTTGCCCTTCTGGAACGCAATGGCCAACTCCGGATTGTCGCGGTAAGGCTCACTGAAATCGAACCGATCCTGCAGCTCGGTAGTCATAGCGATATGGTTGATGGCCACGTCGTACTTGGCGGTTGCTACGCCGGTCAGCAGGTCGCTGTCATCGGTGGTGATAAACGAGGGGCGCACATCCATCTCTTTGGCCAGTTGTTCACCAAGCTCAACTTCAAAACCGCTGAGTTTCTCACCGTCCTTGAAGTTGTAGGGCGGGGTGTTGGCCTCCAGGGCGATGCGCAGCTCACCGCGATCAAACACGTCATCGATCAGTTCGGCGTGAGCCAAAGGGCTGATCAGGGGAAGCAGCAGTAACAGGCCAGGCGAAAAGCGCATGGTCACTCCTAAAGAATTCGAATGTGCGAGGCGCGGTTCAGCATCGCTTTGTTATGGTGTTGAGTGCCTTGGACAGCAATTTGTCGCTAAGTTGTCATAACCCTACACATTTCATAGATAAGTGGAGAAACGAATGAAAGCCCTTTTGTCTCGTGCAACGATTGCCAGCGTGCTGCTGGGTGCTTCGATGTTGGTGACTGCCGCAGACGGCATCCCGCGCAGCGCGCCACCTGAAGGTGCGAAAGTGTTTATCGTTTCGCCGAAAGACGGCGCCACCGTCGATAAAACCTTCACCGTCAAATTCGGCATGGAAGGCCTGAAGCTGGCTCCGGCCACCGAACAGGCCCCAGGCACCGGCCACCATCACCTGCTGGTCGACCAGAAAGCGCTGCCGGACGCCAGCGTGCCGATCCCGGCCACTGACACCGTGATCCACTACGGCAAGGCCCAGACCGAAACCGAACTGACCCTCACCCCTGGCAAGCACACCTTGCAACTGGTCGCCGGCGACAAGTTGCACATGCAGTTCAATCCGACTGTAGCCTCGAAAGTGATCACGGTTAACGTCAAGTAAGATTTGTTCAGACAAAAAAATGGGAGACCCCTGTGGGTCTCCCATTTTTTGTACGGCGTTTGAAGCGTTAGAACAACACGCGGCAACGAATCGTGCCGTTGATGTGCTGCAGCTTCTGTTGCGCCAGGTCCGAGTACTCGGCGTCGACGTCGATCACCACGTAGCCGACCTTCTCGTTGGTCTGCAGGAACTGACCGGAGATGTTGATGCCGTTTTCTGCGAAGACCTTGTTGATCTCCATCATCACACCCGGGATGTTCTGGTGGATGTGCAGCAGGCGGTGCTTGCCAGGGTGAGCCGGCAGGGCCACTTCCGGGAAGTTGACCGAGGACACCGACGTACCGTTGTCGCTGTACTTGACCAGCTTTTCCGAGACTTCCAGGCCAATGTTGGCCTGGGCTTCAGCGGTGGAGCCACCGATGTGCGGGGTCAGGATCACGTTGTCCAGGCCACGCAGCGGGCTTTCGAAGATGTCGTCGTTGGAGCGTGGCTCCACCGGGAACACGTCGATGGCGGCGCCGATCAGGTGTTTGTCCTTGATCGCGTCAGCCAGGGCGTCCAGCTCGACCACGGTGCCGCGTGCAGCGTTGATCAGGATGCCGCCTTTCTTGATCGAGCGGATTTCCTTCTCGCCGATCATCCACTGGGTTTCAGCGGTTTCCGGCACGTGCAGGGTGACGATGTCGGACATGCCCAGCAGCTCGGTCAGGCTCGACACTTGCGTGGCGTTGCCCAGTGGCAGCTTGGTCAGGGTGTCGTAGAAGAACACCTGCATGCCCAGGCTTTCGGCCAAGACCGACAGTTGAGTGCCGATCGAACCGTAACCGACGATACCCAGCTTCTTGCCGCGGATTTCGAAGGAGTTGGCTGCGCTCTTGATCCAGCCGCCACGGTGGCAGGAGGCGTTTTTCTCCGGAATGCCGCGCAGCAGCAGGATGGCCTCGGCCAGCACCAGTTCCGCAACGGAACGGGTGTTGGAGTACGGTGCGTTGAACACTGCGATGCCGCGCTCGCGCGCTGCATTAAGGTCGACCTGGTTGGTGCCGATGCAGAAACAGCCGACCGCCACGAGTTTCTTGGCGTGATCGAAGACCTCTTCGGTCAACTGAGTGCGGGAGCGAATGCCGATGAAGTGCGCGTCGGCGATCTTTTCCTTGAGCTGGGCGTCTGGCAGAGAGCTGGTGATGTACTCAATGCTGGTATACCCGGCGGCCTTCAGAACCTCGACGGCCGATGGGTGGACGCCTTCCAGAAGAAGGAACTTGATCTTGCTCTTATCGAGAGAAGTCTTGCTCATCTGCGTAAACCTGTATCCCGGAGAAAAATGGCAGGGAATCGAGCAGCCCAAGCTGACCCGGACGGCAGGAAAGCCGTCACCGCAGAACGCCCTTGGGCTCTGTCCTACGGGGGCGGTATGCTAGCATATGCGCCCCGCTAAACACCTATTCCTGCGACGTGAAGCGTTCTCAGGATGACCATGAATTGTTCGAGAGTTCTGTCGATGACCCATCCTGCCCTGATTGATGAGCTAAAGACCCTGGTTGAGCCCGGCAAAGTGCTGACCGACGCCGACTCCCTGGAGGCTTACGGCAAGGATTGGACCAAGCACTTCGCGCCGGCCCCGACTGCCATCGTGTTTCCCAAGACGATTGAGCAAGTGCAGGCGATCGTGCGCTGGGCCAATGAGCGCAAGGTCGCGCTGGTGCCGTCCGGTGGGCGTACCGGCCTGTCGGCCGCCGCCGTTGCGGCCAATGGTGAAGTGGTCGTCTCGTTCGACTATATGAACCAGATCCTGGACGTGAACCTCACCGACCGCACCGCCAAGTGCCAGCCGGGCGTGGTCACCAAGCAATTGCAGAACGCCGCCGAAGAGCACGGCCTGTACTACCCGGTGGACTTCGCTTCGTCCGGTTCGAGCCAGATTGGCGGCAATATCGGCACCAATGCCGGCGGGATCAAGGTGATTCGCTACGGCATGACCCGTAACTGGGTCGCCGGCATGAAGGTCGTCACCGGCAAAGGCGACGTGCTGGAACTGAACCGCGACCTGATCAAGAACGCCACCGGCTATGACATGCGCCAGTTGTTCATCGGCGCCGAAGGCACCCTGGGTTTTGTCGTGGAAGCCACCATGCGCCTGGACCGTGCGCCGAAAAACCTCACCGCCATGGTGCTCGGCACCACCGACTTCGACTCGATCATGCCGGTGCTGCACGCGTTCCAGAGCAAGCTGGACCTGACCGCTTTCGAGTTTTTCTCCGACAAGGCCCTGGCCAAAGTCCTCGGCCGTGGTGACGTGCCGGCGCCGTTCGAGACCGAATGCCCGTTCTACGCACTGCTGGAATTCGAAGCCACCACCGAAGAAGTCGCCAACCACGCCCTGGAAACCTTCGAGCACTGCGTCGAGCAGGGCTGGGTGCTGGACGGCGTGATGAGCCAGAGCGAAACCCAACTGCACAACCTGTGGAAGCTGCGCGAGTACATCTCCGAGACCATTTCCCACTGGACGCCGTACAAAAACGACATTTCGGTGACGGTATCGAAAGTGCCAGCATTCTTGAAGGAAATTGACGCGATCGTCGGCGAACACTACCCCGACTTCGAAATCGTCTGGTTCGGCCATATCGGCGACGGCAACCTGCACCTGAACATCCTCAAGCCGGAAAGCCTGAACAAGGACGAGTTCTTCGCCAAGTGCGCCACCGTGAACAAGTGGGTGTTCGAAACCGTCGCGAAGTACAACGGCTCGATCTCCGCCGAGCACGGCGTGGGCATGACCAAGCGCGATTACCTGACCTATAGCCGCTCGCCGGTTGAAATCGAATACATGAAGGCCGTCAAAGCGGTGTTCGACCCGAACGGGATCATGAACCCCGGCAAGATCTTCGCTGTTTAACCGCCCCTGAGGGAGTCGTTCCATGAGCTACCAGCACAAGTATGTCGACGGCACCAACATCCACTTCCCTGTGGGAAAAGTGGTGTGTATCGGGCGTAACTACGCCGAACATGCCAAGGAACTGGATAACCCGGTACCGACCGAACCGTTGCTGTTCATCAAGCCGGGCAGCTGCGTGGTGGCGTTGGAAGGCGGTTTCAGCATTCCGGCCGAGCGCGGTTCGGTGCATTACGAAGCGGAAATCGCGGTGCTGATCGGCAAACCCCTGTCGACCAAGCCCAGCCGTGAAGAAGTGCTGGACGCCATCTCGGGCTTCGCCCCGGCCCTCGACCTGACCTTGCGCGACAAGCAGGCCGAGTTGAAAGCCAAGGGCTTGCCGTGGGAAATCGCCAAGTCCTTCGACGGCGCGGCGGTGATCGCCCCGTTCGTGGTCGGCAGCACCTTCCCGGACCTGACCGATATCGGCATTCGCCTGACCATCAACGGCGAAGTGCGCCAGGATGGCAACAGCGCGGTCATGCTCAACCCGATCATCCCGATGATTCAGTACATGGCGGGCTGCTTCTCGCTGCAAGCCGGCGACGTGATCCTCACCGGCACCCCAGCCGGTGTGGGCCCGCTGAATGTTGGTGACGAGCTGGTGCTGGAATTGTCCGGTGTGAACCGTTTCGAAAGCAGCGTCCGCTAACGTCAGCAGAACCCTGTGGCGAGGGAGCTTGCTCCCGCTGGACAGCGTAGCAGTCCCATTTTCAGGGCCGCTTCGCGGCCCAGCGGGAGCAAACGCCCTCGCCACAGGTCTCGGTTGTTTGCATTTTTTTCACACTCCATCCGGATAATCTTCAGCCTCCAGCGCACGGGCCGGTTATTCCTGCGCTATCACCCAATGCTGACTTCTCGGAAAAACGTGCCCAATGGCCCTCCCCCTGCCTGCCCACACGCCCAAGCCACGCTCTCGTTTTGCTCTGCGCTGGTATTCCTGGTTGTTTCTGGTCGGGGCGATTGTGTATGGCGTTGCCTGGGCCATGCACTGGGACGACCGCGGTGTGTTGTGGGTGGCGGAGCGCTTCGAAAGCCCGGTCGAACGCCAGGAGAGCGTCTGGCTGCCGGACTATCTCGTGGTCATTGATGCCAAGTTGCTGCCCGGCATGGAGAAGGACGAGGCCTCGGACCTGTCCTACAACCCACAGACGAAAACCCTGTTTTCCGTCATGGGCAAAAATGCCTTCCTCGTCGAGTTGAGCCTGCAAGGCGATGTGCTGCGCAAGATGCCCCTTAACGGTTGGAACAACCCGGAAGGTTTGACGGTGATGGAAAACGGCCTGATGGCCGTGGTCGACGAGCGCCTGCACAGCCTGACCCTCATCAAGATCGATGCCGGCACCACGGCGTTGAACAAGGCCGACTTCCCGAGTTACGACCTGGGCCCGTCCAAAGACCAGAACAAAGCCTTTGAAGCCATCACCTGGGACAAGCGCAACCAGCAGCTCGTGCTCGGCGAAGAACGCCCGGCGGCGCTGTTCACCTGGAAAAGCGACGGCAGCCAGACCCTGGTCGGTGACAAGCAAAAGCTCTCCGATACCAGGCTGGACATGCGCAACCTCTCGGCCCTGGCCATCGACCCGCGTACCGGGCACCTGTTGGCGCTGTCGGCCGACTCCCACCTGCTGCTGGAACTGGATGAAAAGGGCGAGCAGGTCAGCTTCATGACCTTGCTCGGCGGCTTCAACGGCCTCAAGAACACGATCCCCCGTGCTGAAGGCGTGACCCTGGACGAGAACGGCAACCTGTACATGGTCAGTGAGCCGAACCTGTTCTATCGTTTCGAAAAAACAGCCATAAAAGACCGATAACGTCGGATACGTTGCTATCTGCGGCATACGCCACACACCGGGCGCGTTTAAGTTTAGATTCAGATGGGCGTGATATTTATTCGCCACTTTTGACTTTGAGCCCGCCCGATGCGTCGACTTGCCCGCCCCAAGCCTGCTTTTTTCATAATGGTGCTGATCGCCTTGATCGGCACGGGCGTTGTCGCGCAACAGTTTCGCCTGTTCGAACGTGCCTGGTTCAACTGGCAGGCGTGGGGCCAGCCTGCCGACGAACGCTCCATTGGCCTGGCGGATTACCGGGTCAGCGTGGAGGGCCGGGTGATCGAAGGGCTGGATGATGACGTTTCCGCGCTGACCTACGACCCGGTGCGTAAAAGCCTGTTTACCGTCACCAACAAAAACGCCGAGCTGATCGAGCTGTCCCTTGAAGGCAAGATCCTGCGACGGATTCCCCTGGTCGGCTTCGGTGACGCCGAGGCCGTGGAATTCATCAGCGACAACATCTACGTCATCAGCGATGAACGCCAACAGCGCCTGATCAAGGTGCATGTGGATGACGATACCCAATTCCTCGACGCCGCCGATGCGGAGCAGATGACCCTGGGTGTGCATGTGGGGGGCAATAAGGGTTTTGAAGGCCTTGCCTACGACTCGGTGGGCAAGCGCCTGTTCGTGGCGAAGGAACGCGACCCGATGGTGATCTACGAGGTCCACGGCTTTCCCCATTTCAAACCGGAAAAAACCTACTCGGTCCACGTCATCAACAACCCCAAGCGCGATGCCGGGCTATTCGTGCGCGACCTGTCGAGCCTGCAATACGACGAGCGCAGCGGCCATTTACTGGCGCTGTCGGATGAGTCGTTCCTGGTGTTGGAACTGGATATCGACGGTCGCCCGCTGAGCAGTCTGTCCCTGCTGGGCGGGCGCCATGGCCTGAGCAGGCGTGTGCCTCAGGCCGAGGGAGTTGCCATGGATGACGCGGGCAACTTGTACCTGGTCAGTGAGCCGAACCTGTTCTACGTGTTCAAGAAAGCAGAATCCTGAAAACGCCGCCGACCCCATGTGGGAGGGGGCTTGCTCCCGATAGCGGTGGTTCAGTCAAGTAGACGTCGACTGACACACTGCTATCGGGAGCAAGCCCTCCCACATTTGGTTGTGCATCAGGCCTTGAGGGTTTTCACGCCTTCCGGGGTGCCCAGCAGCAACACGTCAGCCGGGCGCGCGGCGAACAGGCCGTTGGTGACCACGCCGACGATGGCGTTGATCCGGGTTTCAAGCTCCACCGGGTTGGTGATCTGCATGTTGTACACGTCGAGGATGATGTTGCCGTTGTCGGTCAGCACGCCTTCGCGGTACACCGGGTCGCCGCCCAGTTTCACCAGCTCGCGGGCCACGTGGCTACGGGCCATCGGGATCACTTCCACCGGCAGGGGGAAGGCGCCGAGTACTGGCACCAACTTGCTGGCGTCGGCGATGCAGATAAAGGTCTTGGCCACGGCCGCGACGATCTTCTCGCGGGTCAGGGCGGCGCCACCGCCTTTGATCAGGTTCAGGTGCTCGTCGCTTTCATCGGCGCCGTCGACGTAGAACTCCAGGTCGCTCACGGTATTGAGCTCGTACACCGGAATGCCATGGCCCTTGAGGCGCGCAGCGGTGGCTTCGGAGCTGGCCACGGCGCCGTCGAATGCGCCCTTGTGCTTGGCCAGCGCATCGATGAAGCAGTTGGCGGTGGAGCCGGTGCCAACGCCGACGATGCTCTTGTCATCGAGTTTAGGAAGGATTAAATCGACGGCGGCCTGGGCCACTGCCTGTTTGAGTTGATCCTGGGTCATGCGGGCTCCGGAACGGGCGGGGAGTAGAGAGGGCGCGAGTATAACCCATCAAAACCTTTGGATTCGTGTGGTCGCCCGGCCAAACGCTGAGTTAGACTCGTTGGCCCTGCCCAACCCGCCCAGTGATGCCTGCCGATGCTTGAACAGTACGTCAAAAAGATCCTCACCTCGCGCGTTTACGACGTTGCCGTAGAAACCCCATTGCAGCCCGCCCGCCAGCTCTCCGAGCGGCTGGGCAACAAGGTCTTGCTCAAGCGGGAAGACTTGCAGCCGGTGTTCTCGTTCAAGATTCGCGGTGCGTATAACAAGCTGACCCAGTTGACGGCGCAAGAGCGCGCGTGCGGCGTGGTCACCGCTTCGGCGGGCAACCATGCCCAGGGCCTGGCCCTGGCGGCCAAGGTGCTGGGGGTCAAGGCCACTATCGTGATGCCCAAGACCACTCCGGAGATCAAGGTCGAAGGCGTGCGTTCCCGTGGCGGCAAAGTGGTGCTACACGGTGATTCTTTCCCGGAAGCCCTGGCCTATTCGCTGAAACTGGTCGACGAAAAAGGCTACGTCTACATTCACCCCTACGATGATCCGCACACCATTGCCGGGCAGGGCACCGTGGCGATGGAGATCCTGCGCCAGCATCCGGGGCCGCTGGACGCGATTTTCGTGCCGGTCGGCGGCGGCGGGCTGATCGCCGGCATCGCAGCCTATGTGAAATACCTGCGCCCTGAGATCAAGATCATCGGTGTCGAGCCGGACGATTCCAACTGCCTGCAGGCCGCCATGGCCGCTGGCGAGCGCGTGGTGCTGCCGACCGTGGGCATTTTTGCCGATGGCGTGGCGGTCGCGCAGATCGGCCAGTACACCTTCGACATCTGCAAGGACTATGTGGATGAAGTGATCACCGTCAGCACCGATGAAATCTGTGCGGCGATCAAGGACATCTATGACGACACCCGCTCCATCACCGAGCCAGCAGGCGCCTTGGGTGTGGCGGGCATCAAGAAATACGTCGAAACCCGTGGCGTTACCGGGCAAACCCTAGTGGCCATCGACTCGGGCGCCAACGTCAACTTCGACCGTCTGCGCCATGTGGCCGAGCGCGCCGAGCTGGGTGAAGGGCGCGAAGCCATCATCGCCGTGACCATCCCCGAGAAGCCGGGCAGCTTCAAGGCGTTCTGCGAGGCCGTGGGCAAGCGCCAGATCACCGAATTCAACTACCGCTACCACTCCGGCCGGGAGGCGCACATTTTCGTTGGCGTGCAGACCCATCCGGAAAACGATCCGCGCAGCGCGTTGATCGCCAGCCTGACCAGCCAGGGTTTCCCGGTGCTGGACCTGACCGAGAACGAACTGGCCAAGTTGCACATCCGCCACATGGTCGGCGGGCACGCGGCGAAGGTCAGCGATGAAGTGGTGTTTCGCTTCGAATTCCCGGAGCGGCCAGGCGCCTTGTTCAACTTTCTTAACAAATTAGGCGGGCGCTGGAACATCTCGATGTTCCACTATCGCAACCACGGCGCAGCCGACGGCCGTGTGGTCGCCGGGCTGCAGGTTCCGGCGGACGAGCGTCATCTGGTGTCGGCAGCCCTTGAAGCCATTGGCTACCCGTACTGGGATGAAAGCGATAACCCGGCTTACAAACTGTTCCTCGGTTGAGCGACTACGCTGATTGGGCGGCCTTTAAGGAAGACGACACATGGAAACCCTGACCACCCTCAAAGTTATCCACATTGCGGCCACCGTATTGTTGCTGCTCAGTGGCCTCGGGCTGGCGCTGCTGGCCTGGCGCAAACGCAGCGCCGGCCCGGCGATCACCGTGCAGCGCCCGTGGGTGTTCGTATGGTTGTTGATGGGGATCTGCCTGATCAGCATGCCGTTTACCGGCTGGTGGCTGGTGCATCTGGTCGGCTGGCCGCTGGGGCAAGCCTGGATCCTGGGTTCCAGCCTGCTCTACACCATTGCGGCGCTGTGTTGGTTCTGGCTGGTTGCGCGGCTCAATCGCCTGCGCAAGGGCGAGGGCGGTAGCCTGAATTTCACCCTGGTACTGGCGGTGGTCAGCCTGGTGGGGTTTGTGGCGATTGCGGGGCTCATGGGCGCCAAGCCGGTTTAAGGCGTTACACCGAGTTGTCTGCATCGGAGGCAAGCCCCCTCCCACCTTTAACCGCATTCCAACGGATGTATGCGGTTACATGTGGGAGGGGGCTTGCCCCCGATAGGGCCATCAGCTACGCAACGTAATCACCGGCCAGCCGCGTTTTTCAGCCTCAGCCCGCAAATTCGGATCCGGATCTACCGCGACCGCATGCGTCACCTGCTCCAACAACGACAAGTCATTCATCGAATCGCTATAGAAGTAGCTGCCTTCCAGACTATGCCCGGTTTCTTCCAGCCAGCGGTTCAGGCGCGTTACCTTGCCCTCGCGAAAGCACGGCACATCCGTACTGCGCCCGGTGTAGCGGCCGTTTTCCATCTCGCATTCGGTGGCGATCAGGGCGTCCACGCCCAGGCGTGCGGCAATTGGCGCGGTGACGAAGCGGTTGGTCGCGGTGATGATCACCAGCTTGTCGCCGGCGGCGCGGTGCTTGGCCAGCAGTTCCGCGGCCTGCGGCAGCATGATCGGCTCGATGCAGTCGCGCATATAGTCGTTGTGCCATGCGTCCAGTTGGGCCATCTCGGTGCGGCCGAGGATTTCCAGGCAAAAATTCAGGTAGGCCGCGTTATCCAGCCGGCCGGCCAGGTAGTCTTGGTAGAACTCGTCGTTGCGAGCCTTGTAGGCCACCGGGTCGAGAATCCTGCGTTCACAGAGGTAATCACCCCAGGCGTGATCGCTGTCACCCCCAAGAAGCGTGTTGTCCAAGTCGAATAAAGCCAGGCGCATTACAGTTACCCGCTGAAAAGTCTGTAAAAAGGCGTCCAGAATACGGTCTTTTCACAAGAGTGCACATAAGCTAAGAAGCCTCGTTGCCGCTGGAACAACCTTTGTGGAACAATGCGACGACATGCGTTTGCGAGGTTGTTGCCGTGATCGACCCCGATGGTTTCCGTCCTAATGTCGGGATTATTCTTACGAATGATTCCGGACAGGTCCTATGGGCTCGCCGAATCAACCAAGATGCCTGGCAGTTTCCTCAAGGTGGAATCAACCCTGACGAAACCCCTGAAGACGCCTTGTACCGCGAGTTGAACGAAGAAGTCGGCCTTGAGCGCGAAGATGTGCAAATTCTGGCCTGTACCCGTGGCTGGTTGCGTTATCGTTTGCCGCAACGCCTGGTGCGTACCCACAGCCAACCGCTGTGTATCGGCCAGAAGCAGAAATGGTTTCTCCTGCGCCTGATCTCCAACGAGCAGCGGGTGCGGATGGATTTGACCGGTAAACCGGAGTTCGATGGCTGGCGCTGGGTCAGTTATTGGTATCCGTTGGGCCAGGTGGTGACATTCAAGCGCGAAGTTTATCGTCGCGCTCTCAAAGAGCTTGCCCCGCGCCTTTTAACGCGCGACTGACGACGGAGTTCGACCCCGAGCCATGCTCAATACGCTGCGCAAGATCGTCCAGGAAGTTAACTCCGCCAAGGATCTCAAGGCGGCGTTGGGGATTATTGTGTTGCGCGTCAAGGAAGCCATGGGCAGCCAGGTCTGCTCGGTTTACCTGCTGGACCCCGAGACCAACCGTTTTGTGCTGATGGCGACCGAGGGCTTGAACAAGCGCTCCATCGGCAAGGTCAGCATGGCGCCCAATGAAGGTCTGGTGGGCTTGGTAGGGACGCGTGAAGAACCCCTGAACCTTGAACACGCGGCTGATCACCCGCGTTATCGCTACTTTGCCGAAACCGGCGAAGAGCGCTACGCCTCGTTCCTCGGCGCACCGATCATTCACCACCGCCGCGTTGTCGGCGTGTTGGTCATCCAACAGAAAGAACGCCGCCAGTTCGACGAAGGTGAAGAAGCCTTCCTCGTGACCATGAGCGCGCAGTTGGCCGGGGTTATCGCCCACGCTGAAGCCACCGGCTCGATTCGCGGCCTGGGGCGCCAGGGCAAGGGCATCCAGGAAGCCAAGTTCGTCGGCGTACCGGGTTCGCCGGGTGCTGCCGTCGGTACGGCCGTGGTCATGTTGCCGCCGGCCGACCTCGATGTGGTGCCGGACAAGACGGTCAGCGACATCGACGCCGAAATCAAACTGTTCAAGACGGCCCTGGAAGGCGTGCGCGCCGACATGCGCAACCTGTCGAACAAGCTCGCCACCCAACTGCGCCCCGAAGAGCGAGCGCTGTTCGAGGTGTACCAGATGATGCTGGATGACGCGTCGCTGGGTAACGAAGTCAAGACCGTGATCAAGACCGGCCAGTGGGCCCAGGGCGCGCTGCGCCAGGTGGTCTCCGATCACGTCAACCGTTTCGAATTGATGGACGACGCCTACCTGCGTGAGCGGGCCTCGGATGTGCGCGACCTCGGTCGCCGTCTGCTCGCGTACTTGCAGGAAGACCGCTCCACCAACCTGGTCTACCCCGACAACACCATCCTGATCAGTGAAGAACTGACCGCCACCATGCTCGGCGAAGTGCCGGAAGGCAAACTGGTGGGCCTGATCTCGGTACTCGGTTCGGGCAACTCCCACGTCGCGATCCTGGCCCGGGCCATGGGTATTCCGACGGTGATGGGCCTGGTGGACCTGCCGTACTCCAAGGTCGACGGCATCGCCATGATCGTCGACGGCAACCGTGGTGAGGTGTTCACCAACCCCAGTGAGATTCTGCGCAAGCAATACGCCGAGGTGGTGGAAGAAGAACGCCAGCTGTCCCAGGGCCTCGACGCCCTGCGCGAACTACCCTGCGTGACCCTCGACGGGCATCGCGTGCCACTGCTGGTCAACACCGGCCTGCTCGCCGATGTGGCCCGCGCGCAACAACGCGGCGCCGAAGGGGTCGGGCTGTACCGCACCGAAGTGCCGTTCATGATCAACCAGCGTTTTCCGAGTGAGAAGGAGCAACTGGCGATTTATCGCGAGCAACTGTCCGCCTTCCACCCGTTGCCGGTGACGATGCGCAGCCTGGACATTGGCGGCGATAAGTCACTGTCGTATTTCCCGATCAAGGAAGACAACCCCTTCCTCGGCTGGCGCGGCATTCGCGTGACCCTCGACCACCCGGAAATTTTCCTCGTACAAACCCGCGCCATGCTCAAGGCCAGCGAAGGCCTGAACAACCTGCGCATCCTGCTGCCGATGATCTCCGGCACCCATGAGCTGGAAGAAGCCCTGCACCTGATCCACCGCGCCTGGGGCGAAGTGCGCGACGAAGGCGCCGACGTTCCGATGCCGCCGATCGGCGTGATGATCGAAATCCCGGCGGCGGTGTACCAGGCCAAGGAACTGGCGCGGCAGGTGGACTTCCTGTCGGTGGGCTCCAACGACCTGACCCAATACCTGCTGGCCGTTGACCGCAACAACCCACGGGTGGCCGACCTCTACGACTACCTGCACCCGGCGGTGCTGCAAGCGCTGCAACATGTGGTGCGCGACGCCCATGCCGAAGGCAAGCCGGTGAGCATCTGCGGTGAAATGGCCGGCGACCCGGCGGCGGCGGTGCTGCTGATGGCGATGGGCTTTGACAGCTTGTCGATGAACGCCACCAACTTGCCGAAGGTGAAGTGGCTGCTGCGCCAGGTCAACCTGAGCATGGCCAAGGAACTGCTGGCCGAGTTGATGACCATCGACAACCCGCAAGTTATCCACAGCTCGCTGCAACTGGCGCTGAAGAACCTGGGGTTGACGCGGATGATCAATCCGGCCTCTGCCAAAACCCTCTAAAGCCTGGCGCCGATCAAAAAATGTGGGAGGGGGCTTGCCCCCGATGGCGGTGTATCAGTCAGAATATCTGGTACTGACACACCGCTATCGGGGGCAAGTCGAATCGTCGCACCGCCCCTCCCACATTGGTTTTGTGGTGGGCCTAGAGAGTGAGCTCAACTTCGCCGAGCCGCCCACCATGCGGCC
Organism: Pseudomonas emilianonis; assembly: GCF_023072625.1. NCBI lineage: Bacteria > Pseudomonadati > Pseudomonadota > Gammaproteobacteria > Pseudomonadales > Pseudomonadaceae > Pseudomonas > Pseudomonas emilianonis. The sequence continues at coordinate 17,774 of NZ_JAKNRV010000021.1, read as the reverse complement.
CAAAACTGCGCTCGACCATCTGTCGCGTGCCGTCCGCATTCACAATCAGCGCCGTACTCGCCCGCGTCCCGTAGCTGGGGCTGGCGATAAATACGCTTGATAGCAAACTCTCGGTCGCCAGGCCCACGCCGGTATCCGGCAACTCGGCAAACGGTGCGGTCTGCGGGTCGCTCAAAATCTCCAGTAACGCCTCCGGCTGCGGGTTCTCCAGCACCGCGCTCAACGCCGTCTTGGCCTTCACCAGCTTCGGCCACGGCGTATCCAGCCCAGCATTGGACAGGCCATACACACCGGCGGGCAGTTGCGTAGGCACGCTGTCGCGGGCGTTGTAGTGCCACAGCTCCTCCCGTGTGCCCACCAGCAGGTTGAACCCGGCATATTCAAGCGAACGGCCGTTGATCTCCGCCAAATACTGCTCAAGCGGCAGCGAACCGCTGAGAAACCGCGCCACCAGTTCCCCGCGCGACTTGCGTGCCGGCGGCTGGTGCGGGTCGCGGATATTGGTCAGGGCGGCAAAACGCCCATCGGCATTCACCCCCAGCCAGGTGCCGCCCGCTTCCTGATCGCGGCCGGCGTAGACCGCAGGCGCATCCGGCCACTGGGCCAGCGGCAGGCTGGGGCGGGCGTAGAACTCATCACGGTTGGCCGCGACGATCAGCGGTTGGGCATGGCCCGGCCGCCAGGCGAAAACTATCAAGCACATAAGGCGATCCCCTTTTGTGTGTTTGGCCACTCTACCGACACTGACGCAGGCGTTCCATCGTATCCAGTTGGGTCGCATGCCTTCCATCCGTTAACATGCCGGACTTGGTTTGGGGGCTCCCATGGAATTTCTGCTGTATTTGCTGCTGGGCGCCTGTGCCGGCGTGCTCGCCGGGCTGTTTGGCGTGGGCGGCGGGATCATTATCGTGCCGGTGCTGGTGTTCAGCTTCACCTTGCAGGGTTTCGACCCGCAGGTGCTGACCCATCTGGCCGTGGGTACGTCCCTGGCGACGATTATCTTTACCTCGATCAATGCCGTGCGTGAGCACCACCGACTCGGCGCGGTGCGCTGGCCGATCTTTGTGTGGATGACCGTGGGCATCCTGATCGGCGCCGGCTTTGGCGCGCTGACCGCCGAGGCGATTTCCGGCCCCCACTTGCAGAAGATCATCGGCGTGTTCGCGTTGATCATCTCTGTGCAACTGGCGCTGGAGGTCAAGCCCAAGGCCAGTCGAACGGTGCCGGGTAAGGTCGGTTTGACCGTGGCCGGCACGGTGATCGGCTGGGCCTCGGCGATTTTCGGGATAGGCGGCGGTTCGCTGACCGTACCGTTCTTGACCTGGCGCAGCGTGCCGATGCGGCAAGCGGTGGCCACCTCGTCGGCCTGCGGGCTGCCGATTGCGCTGGCCAGTGCATTAAGTTTCATGATTCTGGGCTGGCATGACCCGCTGCTGCCCGCTCATAGTCTAGGGTTCGTGTATTTGCCGGCGCTGCTGGGCATTGCCCTGACCAGCATGGTATTTGCCCGCTTCGGCGCACGCCTGGCGCACCGCTTGTCGCCGCGCTTGCTGAAACGGCTGTTTGCCGCGCTGCTGTTTTGCGTGGGTTTGAATTTCTTGCTGTAACGAAGGCTTAATCGCGCCCGGGCAAGGTCCGGTCGCTATAACGAATGATTTAACGAGGAGTCGCAATGCTGCCTTACCCGCAGATCGACCCGGTGGCCCTGGCCATCGGTCCGCTGAAAATCCACTGGTACGGGTTGATGTACCTGATCGGCATCGGCGGTGCCTGGTTTATGGCGTCCCGGCGCCTGAACCGTTTTGACCCGACGTGGACCAAGGAAAAACTCTCCGACCTGATTTTCTGGTTGTCGATGGGGGTCATCGTCGGTGGGCGCCTGGGGTATGTGCTGTTTTACGACCTGTCCGCCTACATCGCCAACCCGACGCTGATCTTCGAGGTATGGAAGGGCGGCATGGCCTTCCACGGTGGCTTTGTCGGCGTAATGATTGCCGCCTGGTGGTTTGGCCGCCGCAACGGCAAGTCATTCTTCCAACTGATGGACTTCGTTGCGCCGTTCGTGCCAATCGGCCTGGGCGCCGGGCGTATCGGTAACTTCATCAACGCCGAACTGTGGGGCAAGCCGACCGACGTGCCGTGGGCGATGGTGTTCCCGCCGTTCAGCGACCCGGCGCAATTGCCGCGCCATCCGTCGCAGCTCTACCAGTTCGCCCTGGAAGGTGTGGCACTGTTCCTGATTCTGTACCTCTTCTCGCGCAAACCGCGGCCGACCATGGCGGTGTCGGGTATGTTCGCGTTGTTCTACGGGATCTTCCGTTTTGTCGTCGAGTTCGTGCGCGTACCGGATGCGCAACTGGGCTACCTGGCGTTCGGTTGGGTGACCATGGGCCAGATCCTCAGTATCCCGATGATCGTCGCCGGCCTGGGCCTGCTGTGGTGGGCGTACAACCGTCCGCAACCGTTGAAGAACACCGCGCTTTAAATTCGAATGCCGAGGCCTGCAAGGTCTCGGCTGCAACGATACGGGTAATGACATGAAGCAATATCTCGAACTACTGAACGACGTCGTGACCAATGGACTGACCAAGGGCGATCGCACCGGCACCGGCACCAAGGCCGTGTTTGCCCGTCAGTATCGGCATAACTTGGCCGACGGCTTCCCGCTGCTGACCACCAAGAAGCTTCACTTCAAAAGCATCGCCAACGAATTGATCTGGATGTTGAGCGGCAACACCAACATCAAGTGGCTGAACGAGAACGGCGTGCGCATCTGGGACGAGTGGGCCACCGAAGACGGTGATCTGGGCCCGGTGTACGGCGAGCAGTGGACCGCCTGGCCGACCAAGGACGGCGGCAAGATCAATCAGATCGACTACATGGTCCAGACGCTGAAGACCAACCCCAACAGCCGCCGCATCCTGTTCCACGGCTGGAACGTCGAGTACCTGCCGGACGAGACCAAGAGCCCCCAGGAAAATGCGCGCAACGGCAAGCAGGCCCTGCCGCCGTGCCACCTGCTGTACCAGGCGTTCGTGCATGACGGTCATCTGTCGATGCAGTTGTACATCCGCAGCTCCGACGTGTTCCTCGGCCTGCCATACAACACCGCCGCGCTGGCGTTGCTGACCCATATGCTGGCTCAGCAGTGTGACCTGATCCCCCACGAGATCATCGTCACCACCGGCGATACCCACGCCTACAGCAACCACATGGAACAGATCCAGACCCAGTTGGCGCGCACGCCGAAAAAACTGCCGGAATTGCTGATCAAGCGTAAGCCCGCGTCGATCTACGACTACAAGTTCGAAGACTTCGAGATCGTGGGTTACAACGCGGATCCAAGCATCAAGGCCGACGTCGCCATCTAAAGGCTGCCTCAGTCTAAAGGTGTGGGCTTGTGTGGGAGGGGCGGTGCGACGATTCGACTTGCCCCCGATAGCGGTGGATCAGCTAAATATTTGGTGGCTGAAACTCCGCTATCGGGGGCAAGTCGAATCGTCGCACCGCCCCTCCCACAGTTTGATTCGGTTACCAGACTGAATTAATGCCCATGGCTTCTGCCCACATGCGAAGGCTCAGCCTCGCTGGCGGCAACACTGCCGCTGACCTCCAGCCGCTGCAATATCCCGCACTGATCCAGCTCCGGCCCGCTGCCACAGCGCTGGCGCAGGTCGATCAACTGCTCCTGCAAGGCCAGCAGCCCATCGATCCGCGCTTTGACATGGTGGATATGCTCATCGATCAACGCGTTGACGTTTTCGCATTGGTCCTGCGGGCTGTCGCGCAGGTCGAGCAGGCTGCGGATTTCTTCCAGGGTCATGTCCAGGCTGCGGCAGTTGCGGATAAACACCAGCCGCTCGGTGTGCGCCTGAGTGTACACGCGGTAGTTGGCCTCGGTGCGTGCCGGTGGCGGCAGCAGGCCTTCCTTCTCGTAATAACGGATGGTTTCCACCGGGCAGTCGGTCAGTTTGGCCAATTCGCCGATCTTCATTGCAGCAATCTCCAAAAGGGTGCTTGACCCTATAGTGGCTACAGGGTCTTTACTTGGCAACAGGCACCTTTACGGACGCGACCCGATGAGCGACTCCCAGCACACCCCACACAAGCATGATCATGCGCATGACCACGATCATGCGCCGAAAAAACTGACGCCGGTGCATGACCACGGCCACGCCGGTTCCTGCTGCTCCGGCACGCCAGCCCCGGCGTTGGTGCACCTGAGCGAAGCGCCGACCGCCGGCTCGCGCCTGAGCACCTTCCGCATCGAAGCCATGGACTGCCCCACCGAGCAGACGCTGATCCAGAACAAACTGGGCAAGCTCGCCGGTGTGCAGCAACTGGAATTCAACCTGATCAACCGCATCCTCGGCGTCACCCATGACCTGCCGAGCACTGCGCCGATCATCGACGCCATCAAGTCCCTGGGCATGCAGGCCGATCCGATTGAAGAGGGCACCCCGGCCGCCGAGCCGCCGGCCAAGAAACACTGGTGGCCGCTGGCGTTGTCCGGCGTCGGCGCCCTGGCGGCTGAAGTGATCCACTTCACCAACGCGGCCCCGACCTGGGTGATTGCCCTGGTGGCGTTGGTTTCGATCCTCAGCGGCGGCCTGACCACTTATAAAAAGGGCTGGATCGCCCTGAAAAACCTCAACCTGAACATCAATGCGCTGATGAGCATCGCCGTGACCGGCGCGATCCTGATTGGCCAATGGCCGGAAGCAGCGATGGTGATGTTCCTGTTCACCGTGGCCGAATTGATCGAAGCCAAGTCCCTCGACCGTGCGCGCAATGCCATCAGCGGCTTGATGCAGATGACCCCGGAACAGGCCACGGTGCAGCAGGCCGACGGTAGTTGGGTCGAACGGGAAGTGAAAAGTGTCGAATTGGGCGCTATCGTGCGGGTTCGCCCCGGCGAGCGCATCGGCCTGGACGGCGAAGTCACCGCCGGCCAGTCCACCATCGACCAGGCGCCGATCACCGGTGAAAGCCTGCCGATTGAAAAAACCGTGGGCGATAAAGTCTTCGCCGGCACCATCAACCAGGCCGGCTCCCTGGAATACACCGTCACGGCGGCCGCCAACAATTCCACCCTGGCGCGGATCATTCACGCCGTGGAGCAGGCCCAGGGCGCACGCGCGCCGACCCAGCGCTTTGTCGACCGCTTCGCGAAGATCTACACCCCGGCGGTGTTCCTGTTTGCCCTGGGCGTGGCGCTGATCCCGCCGCTGTTCATGGCCGGTGTGTGGTTCGACTGGATCTACCGCGCCTTGGTGCTGCTGGTAGTGGCGTGCCCCTGCGCCTTGGTGATTTCCACCCCGGTGACCATCGTCAGCGGCCTGGCGGCGGCGGCGCGCAAAGGTATCCTGATCAAGGGCGGCGTGTACCTGGAGGGCGGTTACAAACTCGACTACCTGGCCCTCGACAAGACCGGCACCATCACCCACGGCAAGCCGGTGCAAACCGATTACCTGGCGCTGTTCCCGAATGTCGAAGACAGTGCGCCGGCCTTGGCCGCCAGCCTCGCCGGGCGCTCCGACCATCCGGTGTCACTGGCCATCGCCAACGCGGCTGAGGATAAAAACCTGCCGCGCCACGCTGTGGATAATTTCACTGCCCTGACCGGTCGTGGTGTGCGCGGTGATATCAACGGCGAAACCTACCACCTGGGCAACCACCGCCTGGTGGAAGAACTCGGCCTGTGCTCGCCCGCGCTGGAAGACAAACTCTTCGCCCTGGAGAAACAAGGCAAATCCGTGGTGCTGCTGCTCGACAAGTCCGGCCCGCTGGCGCTGTTCGCCGTGGCCGACACGGTCAAGGACAGCAGCCGCGAAGCCATCCAGCAGTTGCACGAACTGGGCATCAAAACCCTGATGCTCACCGGCGACAACACCCACACCGCCCAGGCGATTGCGGCGCAGGTCGGTATCGACCAGGCCCAGGGCGACCTGTTGCCCACCGATAAACTGCAAGCCATTGAAGCGCTCTACGGCCAAGGCCGGCGCGTGGGCATGGTCGGCGATGGCATCAACGACGCCCCGGCGTTGGCCCGCGCCGAGATCGGGTTTGCCATGGCCGCCGCAGGCACCGACACGGCCATCGAAACCGCCGACGTGGCCTTGATGGACGATGATTTGCGCAAGATTCCGGCTTTCATTCGGTTGTCGCGGCAAACCTCGAGTATCCTCAAGCAGAACATCGCCCTGGCGCTGGTGATCAAGGCGATCTTCCTCGCGGTCACCTTCCTGGGCATGGCCACCATGTGGATGGCGGTGTTCGCCGACATGGGCGTGAGCCTGCTGGTGGTGTTCAATGGCCTGCGCCTGCTGCGCAAATAGATGATGTGAGGGTGGTGTGCTGAGTGCCGAGTTAAAGGCGTTTTTTATGGTCGCCCGCCTGGGCAGCATCACCCAGGCGGCGAAAAAACTCGGCCTGAGCCAGCCCACCGTCACCACGCAGATTCGCAACCTGGAAAGCCAGTACGGCGTCGAGTTGTTCTATCGCGGTGGACGCCGCTTGACGGTCAGTGACGAAGGCGCGCGCCTGCTGCCGATGGTCAAGACGCTGTTGCAGCAGGAAGCGGACATTGAGTTTTTCCTGCGTAACAGTGGTCAAGTCCAGGGCGCATTGCGGATTGCCGCGACGGCGCCGTATTACATCCTCGACCTGGTCAAAGCCTTCCGCGAACGCCTGCCCCAGGTGGAGGTGTCGGTGGAAATCGGCAACTCCCAACAGGTGCTCGAAGCCCTGGATGATTACCGCGTCGACGTCGCTGCGTCCTCGCAGTTGCTGGAAGACCCACGCCTGATTCGCCGTGTGCTGGGCACCGATCCGCTGGTGCTGGCGGTGCATCGCAACCACCCGCTGGCGACGCTCGATCATGTGCCGCTGACCGCGCTGGCCGGGCATACGTTGTTGATGCGTGAAGCCGGCTCCACCACGCGACGCCTGACCGAACAGATGCTGCAGGGCGCCGGCGTGAGTTACGGGCCGCTGCTGGAAATCGGCAGCCGCGAGTCGATTCGTGAAGCGGTGCTGCGCAATATCGGCATCAGCATCATTGCGCGTCAGGAAGTGCCCCATGATCCGCAGTTGCGGGTGCTGACTATCGAGAATGCGCCGCAAATTCTTGAGTACCTCTACTGCCTCAAGGAAAGAAAAGGCGCTCGCCTGCCTGCTGCTTTTCTTGGGTTGGCGCAGGAAATGTCGCCGATCTGAAAAGCGCTGGTGGCCTTGAGGGCGCTATCGGGGGCAAGTCGAATCGTCGCACCGCCCCTCCCACATGTTGACCGCATTCTCATGTTGGAACTCGGTCAAGTGTGGGAGGGGCGGTGCGACGATTCGACTTGCCCCCGATTGGCCCTCAAGGCCACCCCCCCCTCTGGATAAACCCTACCCAAATCCACCAATACCACTATCGCCACGTTTTGCCTTTCTGCCACACCAGGGACGCATTGCCTGCCTAGCATGGCCCTCATCCGTTTGATGAGGTGAACCATCATGACCGATTACAAGCAGCCCCCGCCCGGTACACCCGACCCGGATCGCACCCCCGGTGAAGAAGAGCGCGACAACGATGCGTTGCGTCCCAATGACCCGAAAGAGCGTGAGCAACAAGACGATGTGCAGCGCGTCGAGGACGACCTGGAAAACCTCCATGACAAGGCACGCCCGCTATAAGAGGAGACCATGATGAACAAGCGCTCGGATGGTCCGCCTTCCAACGAACACGCAAGCGGCGCGGACGAACTGGGTTTCGACCCGGACTCGCCGGATGTGGCAGATCCCCAGGTCGATCCGATAGGACCGGCCATCGCGCCGTTGGATAAGGAGGATAAGAATGAGGCGAAAAAAAAGCCGCCCTACGATCCCTTGGGCGACTTGAAAAAGTAACCTAAGCCCCGCCATCGAGCTGGGCTTTTGCTTATTTGGGCGGTGTCCAGTTGACGTCGGTGATGCCGTACTTCTCGGCCCAGGGCCGGGTGGTTTTTTTCACTTGTTCATGGCCGACCCGACCAATGCGGCTGACGTGTGCAATATCGGCATCAACCGCTGCCCAGTGCCAGGCCTCGGCGTTATTCATCACTTCTGCACGCACTACGAAGGACTTCGGTTGACCGTGCAGTTGGTAGGTAATGGTGTAGATTTTTGCGGTAATCATGTTGCCTCCCTGTCTTGTTATAGATGGATAGGAAAGCGTTTAAAAAGGTTCATTCAAAATGACAAATTACTGCGCCGGGCGTCATAGTGAGGCCTTCGCCACGCGCCCAAGGATCGCGTCATGTCCCGCCTGACCCATAGCCATCTGTACCTGCAACGCCTGGGCTACGATGCACCACCGCCGCCGACCCTGCAAACCTTGCAAGACCTGCAATTGCGGCATGTGTGTACGTTCGCCTTTGAAAGCCTGTCGACCCTGCTGCACTTGCCAGTGCCGATCGACCTGCCCAGTGTCGAGCAAAAAGTGTTGCTCGATGGCCGTGGTGGGTATTGCTATGAGCTGAATCAACTGTTCCTGGAACTGCTGCAGGAACTGGGCTTCGACGCACGCGGTATCACCGGACGGGTTGTGATGGGCGGGCCGCCTGACGCACACACCGCGCGTACCCATCGCCTGAGCCTGGTGACGGTGGACGGTGTGCGCTATATCAGCGATGTCGGCTTTGGCGGCATGGTGCCGAGCAGCGCCCGTTACGCCTGGACAGCGAAGCGATCCAGGCGACGGCCCACGAACCCTATCGCCTGACCTGCAAGCAAGGCAGCTACACCTTGTGGGCTCAGGTCGGCGGGGAGTGGCGTGGCTTATATGTGTTCGACCTGCTGGTGCAGGCAGACATCGACTATGAAATCGGCAACTGGTATGTCTCCACGCATGCGGGTTCGCCGTTTCTCGGTCAGTTGAAAGTGGCGCTGTTAGCGCCGGGTAAGCGTCATACCTTGAACAACGGCCACTACGCGGTGCACTCCCTGGAAGGTCCCAGCGAAAAACGTGCGATAGCGAGTGCCGATGAACTGCTTGATTTGCTGCGCGGCACCTTTGGCCTTCGTCTGCCGGTGCATCAGCGACTTCGCGAAACGCTCGATGGTTTAGTGTTGGCCGATCTTTAGAGCCATTGAGAGCGCGCGTTCTCTGCCCCAGAAATGCAAAAACGGCACCCGAAGGTGCCGTTTTTGTTTACCACATACCGCTAAACGATCAAACGCCCAGCACCGCGTGCTGCACCAGCGTGAGCAACGGTTGTGGGTACACGCCGAGGAAGAAGGCGAGCAGGGCGATGGCCAGCAGCATCACGCCGCCGGCTTTCTGTTCCCAGTGCAGCTCAGCATCCACACGGCGCAGGTTTGGCTCGATCAGGAACAGGGTGACCATCACGCGCAGGTAGTAGAACACGCCGATGGCGCTACCCAGGATGAGCGAGGCAACCAGCCACCATTGATGCGCTTCAACGCCGGTGGCGATGATGTAGAACTTGCCGATAAAGCCCGCAGTGAGCGGGATACCGGCCAGGGACAGCATCATCAGGGTCAACACGGCGGTCAGGTACGGACGGCGCCAGAACAGGCCGCGATACTCGTACAGGGCGTCGGCGTCACGACCTTTGTAAGGCGAGGACATCAGGGTGATTACCCCGAAGGCGCCGAGGCTGGTGATCACGTAGGTGACCAGGTACACGCCGATCGCTTCCAGGGCCAGGCCTTTGCTCGCCACCAGGGCGATCAGCAGGTAGCCGAAGTGGGCGATGGACGAGTAACCCAGCAGACGCTTGAGGTTGTTCTGGGTCAGCGCCAGCAGGTTACCGAACAGGATCGACGCAACGGCGATCACGCTCAGTACGTCGCTCAACACGCCGGTGTTGGCCGCCGGGGAGATCTGGAACAGACGCACCACCACCGCAAACACCGCCACTTTCGTCGCCGTGGCCAGGAACGCAGCCACCGGCGCCGGAGCGCCTTCGTACACGTCCGGCGTCCACAGGTGGAAAGGCACCAGCGACAGTTTGAAGGCCAGGCCGATCAGCATCATCGCCAGGCCCAGTTGGGCGATCGGCGCAGGCATGCTGGTGGCCGCCAGGGCGTGGCCGATACCGGTGAAGCTCAGGCTGCCGGCTTCGGCGTAGAGCAGGGCCATACCGAACAACAGGAACGCGGAACCGGCGGCCGACAGCACCATGTACTTGATGCCGGCTTCCAGGGAGCGCTTGTTGAAGAAGGCGTAGGCCACCAGGCCGTAGGTCGGGATCGACAGCAGTTCCAGGCCGATGAACAAGCCGGCCAGGTGCTGCGCGCTGACCAGCACGATACCGCCGGCCGCAGCCAGCAGGATCAGCAGGTACAGCTCTTCGCGGTTGCCCGGGTAGCCGGTGCCGCCTTCGCCGAGGTAGGCGTGGGCGAGGGTGACGCAGGCCAGGGTGGCGACGAGGATCAACGCGATATACAGCAGCGCGAAGTCATCGATCATCATCAGCGGGGTCACCGCCAGGGGGGCGACCTTGAGTGCCGGGATGATCGACAGCAAGGCCAGGTTCAAACCCGCGCAGGACAGCAGGAAGGTTTGCGCGTGATTGCGACGCCAGGCGATCGCCAGCATCACCACCACAATGGTGAGGCTGGTGATCAGCAGCGGCGCAAGCGCGATAAAGTGTTGGATCGTGAATTCCATAGCGCTCTTACCGGGCCGAAGCGAGTTGAGAGAAGGCGGTGCCGAACCACTGCTGCACGCCATGCATCGTTGCGGCAGAAGTGTCCAGGAACGGTTGTGGGTACACGCCGATGTAGATCAGCAGGACCGCCAGACCGAGCACCATGATCAGTTCGCGAGCATCCATCCCGTGCAGGACGGTGTCGGATTTGGCCGGACCGAAGTACGCACGGTGGATCATGATCAGCGAGTAAACCGAACCGAATACCAGGCCGGAAGTGGCGATGGCGCTGATCCACGGCGTTTGTACGAAGGTACCCATCAGGATCAGGAACTCGCCGATGAAGTTACCGGTGCCCGGCAAGCCCAGGGACGCGGCGGCAAAGAACAGGCTGATCGCCGGCAGGTAGGCGATGCGCGACCACACGCCACCCATCTCACGCATGTCACGGGTGTGCAGGCGTTCGTACAACTGGCCACTGAGGATAAACAGCGCGGCGGCCGAAATACCGTGGGCCAACATCTGGATCACGGCGCCTTGCAATGCCAGTTGGCTGCCGGAGTAGATGCCGATCAGTACGAAACCCATGTGGGAAACGGACGAGAAGGCAATCAGGCGCTTGATGTCGGTTTGCGCGAAGGCCAGGAACGCACCGTAGAAGATCCCGATCAGACCCAGGGTCATGGCGATCGGCGCAAACTCGGCCGAGGCATTCGGGAACAACGGCAGCGCGAAACGCAGCAGGCCGTAGGCCGCCGTCTTCAACAGGATACCGGCCAGGTCCACGGAACCGGCGGTCGGCGCCTGGGCGTGAGCATCCGGCAGCCAGGAGTGGAACGGCACCACCGGCAGCTTCACCGCGAAGGCGATGAAGAAGCCCAGCATCAGGATGTACTCGGTGGTCAGGGACATCTTGGTTTTCAACAGGTCGGCGTAGTTGAAGGTAATCACGCCAGTGCTGTTGAAGTTGACCAATACCAGACCCAGGATCGCCACCAACATGATCAGGCCGGAAGCCTGGGTGAAGATGAAGAACTTGGTCGCCGCGTAGATCCGGGTTTTCTTGCCGTCCGAAGAACTATGACCCCAGAGCGCGATGAGGAAGTACATCGGCACCAGCATCATTTCCCAGAAGAAGAAGAACATGAACAGGTCGAGGGCGAGGAACACGCCGACCACGCCGCCCAGGATCCACATCAGGTTCAGGTGGAAGAAGCCCACGTGACGCTGAATCTCTTTCCAGGAGCAAAGTACCGAGAGGACACCCAGCAGGCCGGTCAGCAGGATCATCAGCAACGACAGGCCGTCGAGGGCCAGGTGTACGTTGATGCCGAAGCGCTGGATCCAGACGTGCTTGAACTCAAGCGCCCAGGTCGGATCGGCGCCAGGCGCCGGAGCAAATGAATAGTCGCCATGGGCCCACAGCCAGAGGCCGAGAGCGAGTTCCAGGGACATGGTCAGCAACGCAATCCAGCGGGGGAGGGTGGCGCCGAAGCGTTCACCCATCCAGCAGAGCAGGCCGCCGATAAAGGGGATCAGGATTAGCCAGGGCAGAATCATGACGGGCTCGTTTCCTTTCGCAAGTTCGCAAAGTTCGCAATGTACTTAGACATGGTCAGACCGCTACCACAACGATGGCGCCGATCACCAGAACGGCACCCGCCGCCATGGAAGCTGCATACCAACGCAATTGGCCAGTCTCGCTGCGGCTCAGGGCGGTGTGGCCAGCCTTGGCGGCGCGCGGGATCAAACCGATGGTCTGGTCGAGCGGGTCTTTGCGCAGCACAAAGCTGATCGCAAGGTAAGGCTTGACGAACAGTTTGTCGTAGATCCAATCGAAGCCCCAGGCGGCGAACCACCAGGCCGACAGGAAGCGACCAATGCCACTGTTGGCGACGGCGGTGACGAAACGACGCTTGCCGAGGAACAGCAGGGCTGCGAGCAGGATACCGGCCACCGCGATGGCACCTGAGGCGAGTTCCAGGCTGTGCTTGGCGTCGCCGCCGGCATGGCCGACGCTTTCCGGCAGTACACCGGCCAGTGGCGGAGTGATCAAGGCGCCGATGAAGGTCGACAGGATGATCAGCACCGACAGCGGCAGCCAATGGGAGATGCCGTGGCCTGCGTGTGCTTCGGTCTTGGCTTCACCGTGGAAGGCGATGAAGATCAGGCGGAAGGTGTACAGCGAGGTCATGAACGCACCTACCAGGCCGGCGTACAGCAGGCCTTGGTTACCGCTGGCAAAGGCTTCCCAGAGGATTTCGTCTTTCGAGTAGAAGCCGGCGGTCACCAATGGCAGGGCCGAGAGTGCGGCACCACCGACGATGAAGCTGGCGTAAGCCAGTGGCAATTTCTTCCACAGACCGCCCATCTTGAAGATGTTCTGCTCGTGGTGGCAGGCAACGATCACCGCACCGGAGGCGAGGAACAGCAGGGCCTTGAAAAAGGCGTGGGTCATCAGGTGGAAGATCGCCGCGTCCCAGGCACCGACGCCCAGGGCCAGGAACATGTAGCCGATCTGGCTCATGGTCGAGTAGGCGAGGATACGCTTGATGTCGGTCTGCACCAGCGCGGCGAAGCCGGCCAGTACCAGGGTCACGCCGCCGACCAGGCCCACCAGGTGCAGGACGTCCGGCGCCAGGGTGAACAGGCCGTGGGTACGGGCGATCAGGTAGACACCGGCGGTCACCATCGTTGCGGCGTGGATCAGTGCCGAAACAGGCGTCGGGCCAGCCATCGCATCCGCCAGCCAGGTTTGCAGTGGCAGTTGTGCGGATTTACCGACGGCGCCGCCCAGCAGCATCAGGGTCGCCAGGGTGATCCAGAAGTCGCCGACCTGGAATTTCTGCGGTGCCAGCACCAGCAATTCCTGGATGTTCAGCGTGCCCACCTGTTGGAACAGAATGAACAGGCCGATGGCCATGAACACGTCGCCGATCCGGGTGACGATAAAGGCTTTGAGTGCTGCGTTACCGTTGTTGCGGTTGCTGTAGTAGAAACCGATCAACAGGTAGGAGCACAGGCCCACGCCTTCCCAGCCGAAGTACAGGAACAACAGGTTATCGCCCAGCACCAGGAACAGCATGCTGGCGATAAACAGGTTGGTGTACGCGAAGAAGCGCGAGTAACCGGCTTCACCGCGCATGTACCAGGACGCGAACAGGTGGATCAGGAAGCCGACACCCACCACCACGCCAAGCATGGTGATCGACAGGCCGTCGATGTAGAGGGCAAAGTTAGGCTTGAAGCCCTCCACCGACATCCACTGCCACAACACCAGGGTGTAGTGACCGCCTTCCGGCGGTGCGACGTTGAATTGCCAGATGACGTAGGCGGTGACAATCGCCGACAGGCCGATGGAGCCCACGCCGATCAGGGCCGAGAGGTTTTCCGACCAGCGTCCGCGAGAGAACGACAGCAGCAGGAAACCGATCAGGGGAAATACGAAAGTCAGAAAGATCATGTTCATCCGCGCATCTCACTGGCAGCGTCGATATCAAGCGTGTGGAAGCGACGATACAGTTGCAGCAGGATCGCCAGGCCGATACTGGCCTCGGCGGCTGCCAGGCTGATCACCAGGATGAACATGATTTGTCCATCCGGCTGGCCCCAACGGCTACCTGCCACGATGAAGGCCAGTGCCGCAGCGTTCATCATGACTTCCAGGCTCATCAACACGAACAAAATGTTACGGCGAACCATCAGGCCGACCAGGCCAAGGCAGAACAGGATGCCGGCGACCGCCAGACCATGCTCCAAAGGGATAGCAGGCATCGTCATTGCTCCTTGGCTTCGTTACGGCCCAAGTGGAAGGCGGTGATGGCCGCGGCGAGCAGCAGCATCGAAGCCAGTTCGACCACCAGCAGGTACGGGCCGAACAGGCTGACGCCCACGGCCTTCGCGTCAACGGTGGTGTGGCCGATGGCCTGGCCGCTCTGGTGAGCGAACAGTACATACAACAGTTCAGCCAGCAGCAGCGCGGCGAGGATCACCGGGCCGAGCCAGATGCCGGGCTTGAGCCAGACGCGTTCCTGGGCGACCGAGGCCGGCCCGAGGTTGAGCATCATCACCACAAACACGAACAGCACCATGATGGCGCCAGCGTAGGCGATCACTTCCAGTACACCGGCGAACGGTGCGCCGAGGCTGAAAAAGGTCATGGCCACGGCGATCAGCGAAATGATCAGGTAGAGCAGGGCGTGCACGGGGTTGGTGTTAGTGACCACGCGAAGCGTGGACACCACTGCAATACCCGATGCGAAATAGAAAGCGAATTCCATCTTTCTTCCTTAAGGCAGCAAGCTCTTCACGTTGATCGGCTCGGCTTCGTTTTGTGCGGCGCCTTTCGGCTTACCGGCAACGGCCATACCTGCAACACGATAGAAGTTGTAATCAGGGTTTTTACCGGGACCAGAGATCAGCAGATCTTCTTTCTCGTACACCAGGTCCTGACGTTTGAACTCGGCCATCTCGAAATCCGGTGTGAGCTGGATCGCGGTGGTCGGGCAAGCTTCCTCGCAGAGGCCGCAGAAAATGCAGCGCGAGAAGTTGATGCGGAAGAAGTCCGGGTACCAGCGACCGTCTTCGGTTTCAGCTTTCTGCAGGGAGATGCAACCCACCGGGCATGCCACGGCGCACAGGTTGCAGGCTACGCAACGCTCTTCGCCATCGGGGTCGCGGGTCAGTACGATGCGGCCGCGATAGCGCGGCGGCAGGTACACCGCTTCTTCCGGGTATTGCAGGGTGTCGCGTTTGCGAAAGCCGTGACCGAACACCATCACCAGGCTTCGTAACTGGGTACCGGTACCCTTAACGATGTCGCCAATATATTTGAACATGGGTCAAATCCTCACTGAACCGCGCCCGCTGGCGTGTTCAACAACACAACGGCAGCAGTCACCAGCAAATTGATCAGGGTCAGCGGCAGGCAGAAGCGCCAGCTGAAATCCATCACCTGGTCATACCGTGGACGCGGAATGGAAGCGCGCAGCAGGATAAACAGCATGATGAAGAACGCGGTCTTCAGGAAAAACCAGAAGAACGCCAGCTGCGGCAGGATGCCGAACGGACCGTGCCAGCCGCCGAAGAACAGCGTGACCAGCAGGGCCGAGATCAAGATGATGCCGATGTACTCACCGACGAAGAACATGCCCCACTTCATGCCGGCATATTCAATGTGGTAACCGTCGGCCAGTTCCTGTTCCGCTTCCGGCTGGTCGAACGGGTGACGGTGAGTCACGGCGACGCCAGCGATGAAGAACGTACAGAAGCCAAAGAACTGCGGAATGATGAACCACAGGTTCTGCGCCTGGTACTCGACGATGTCGCGCATGTTGAACGAGCCGACCTGCACCACGATGCCCATCAGCGCGAGGCCCATGAACACTTCGTAGGACACGGTCTGGGCCGAGGCCCGCAAGCTGCCCAGCAGGGCGAACTTGTTGTTACTGGCCCAACCGGCGAACAGTACCGCGTAGACCGACAAGCCGGCCATGGCGAAGAAGAACAGCAAGCCGATGTTCAGGTCCGCCACGCCCCAGGTCGGGGTGATCGGGATGATCGAGAAGGCGATCAGCAAGGCGCTCATGGCCACGACCGGTGCCAGGGTGAAGATCACCTTGTCGGCAAACGGTGGCGTCCAGTCTTCCTTGAAGAACATTTTCAGCATGTCGGCAGCGATCTGGAACATGCCGAACGGGCCAACGCGGTTCGGACCGTAACGGTCCTGCCACCAGCCCAGCAGGCGACGTTCGACGAAGCTGAGCAAAGCGCCCGCCACGACCACGGCCAACAGGATCACGATGGCCTTGACGACCGCAATGATCACGTCGATGACTTCAGGGGTGAACCAGGTCATTGCGCTGCCTCCTGCAGACCGTCAACGGTTTGGCCAAAGATCGACGGTGGAATACCGGCGATGCCTTTTGGCAGTGCAACCAGGCCGGCGCCTAACTCGTCGTTGATGCGCAGCGGCAGACGCAGGGTCTGACCGGCCACGGTCAAGCTGAGCAGGGCACCGTCGTTGACGCCCAGGCGGTCGGCTTCGGACTTGGCCACGGACACGTAGGCTTCCGGGATGCGCTCTTGAACCGGTGCGGCTTTGGACGAGGTCTCGTCGCTGCCGAACAGGTGGAAGAACGGTACAACCTGCCAGGTGCCCTGGGCTGGGTTGAACGGACGCGGTACGGCGGCGAACCAGTTCAACGCGTCGCCCTGGGTTTCGATCAGGCGGGTGCCCGGGTCGCCAGCGCGGATATGACCACCGACTTCGTCCTGGAACTTGTTCCAGGCCTGCGGCGAGTTCCAGCCCGGCGACCAGGCAAATGGCACCTGCTGACGTGGCTCGACCGAACCCGAGTAACCTTCCATGGAGAAGGCGAACGCGGTGTCGTTGTCTTGCGGAGTACGCGGTTCATGCACGCTGATGTCAGCGCGCATGGCGGTACGACCGGAGTAACGCAGCGGCTCACGGGCGAGTTTCATGCCCTTGATGCGGAACGCGGCGGACGGTGCGGCGTCAACGATGCGCGCCAGTTGCGGGGCGCTCGCAGCGACGGCTGCGGTGACGTGGTCGAGCTGGGTCCAGTCGATCGGCTGATTCAGCAGGGTCGAACGCAGGGCATGCAGCCAGCGCCAGCCTTCGTGAACCAGGATGCTGGCGTCCATGTACTTCGGATCGAACACCTGGAAGAAGCGCTGGGCGCGGCCTTCCTGGCTGACGAGGGTGCCGTCGCCTTCAGCGAAGGTCGCGGCCGGCAATACCAGGTCGGCACGCTCGCTGGTGGCGGTCTTCTGGTGATCGGCAACGATCAGCACTTTGGCGGCGTTCAGCGCGGCGTCGACCTTGGCCGAATCCGTGCGGGTGTACAGGTCGTTTTCCAGCACTACAAGGGCGTCGGCTTTGCCGTCGATCACGGCTTGCAGGGCGCTGTCGACGGACTCGCCACCGAGCATGGCCAGGCCGAGGCTGTTGGCTTCTGGCACGATCAGGCTGATGGAACCGTTCTTCTCGCGCAGCTTCAAGGCCTTGGCAATGTTGGCCGCTGCTTCGATCAGCGCCTTGGAGCCCAGCGAGGTGCCAGCGATGATCAGTGGGAAGTGCAGGGGATAGAGGGCATAGGCCCAGCGGCGCAT
>NZ_JAKNRV010000219.1:0-8837 GCF_023072625.1 Pseudomonas emilianonis | reverse complement strand
ATCCGCCGGGTCGCCCAGCGCGTGGGTATAACGATCCTCGCGCTGCCCCGCCTGGCGTGGCACCAGCACGGCCAGCCCCCGCGCAATCAGGCGTTCCAGTTGGTGGACGACCTGGTCGGCGTCTTCGAAATCATGCATGCGCCCGCTGCGGGTCAGCAACTCGTTGACCGTCTGCGGCCCACGCAGAAACAGCAGCCCAGTCAGAATCACCTGGGCCGGCACCAATTCCAGGGCCTTGTCGACCCGGTGTTCCCAACGGTCGGCGCGGCTGCCCATGACCAGGCGGGTGAACCCCTGGCCTTCCAGCACACGCAGGCTTTGGCCGACCTGGCCTTGGCTGAGGTTCATCACCGGCTCGCGGCTGGTCTTCTGGTTGCAGGCCAGGACCAGGGCGTTGAGGGTCAGGGGGTAGGTTTCCGGGTTGGTCGCCTGTTTTTCGATCAGGCAGCCCAGGATGCGGATTTCCGTGCTGTTCAGGCGCGGCTCAGGGGTGTCGGTGTCGTGCTCAGCGGTCATCGCGCTTTCCCTATGCAGTGAACGCACTAGCCTAATCCTGAAAAAATAAAAGACAAGCGGCCGGCACGGCTATAATCGCCGCTGGTTCCAACCCCGCCCTTATCGATGAGACTGTCATGACTATTTCCCTGTACGCCGCTTCCGTCCCAGTCTTCAAGCAAATGCTCACCGCCTTGAGTGGTGTGCTGGACAAAGCCGAAGCCCACGCCACCGCGAAAAACATCGAACCCAACGCCTTGCTGCAAGCGCGCCTGTTCCCGGACATGTTCCAACTGGTGCGCCAGGTGCAGATCGCCGTCGACTTCGCCAAGAGCGTTTCCGCGCGCCTGGCCGAGATCGAACTGCCGAAATACGAAGACAACGAAGTGACCTTCGCCGACCTGCAAGCGCTGATCGCCAAGGTCCTGGCGTTTATGGACACCATCAAGCCCGAGCAAATCGACGGCAAAGAAGGCATCGAGATCATCACTCGCCCCGGCACCCCGAAAGAGAAGCGCTTCAGCGGCCAGTCCTACCTGCTGACCTACGGCCTGCCGCAGTTCTTCTTCCACGTCACCACCGCCTACGCACTGCTGCGTCACAACGGTGTGGAAGTGGGCAAGCGCGACTATATGGGCGCATTCTAAATAACCGTGTTTTAAGCGCATAAAAAAAAGCCCGGGGTCGTTCCTTTGAGAACGGCCCCGGGCTTTTTTTGCGAGCGCTGTTTAAACCGGCTGCTCGTCCTTGCCCAGGCACGCTGCCGCGGTAAACAGCACATCGGTGGACGAGTTGAGTGCGGTTTCCGCAGAGTCCTGCAACACGCCGATGATGAAACCTACCGCCACTACCTGCATGGCGATATCGCTGGGAATGCCGAACAGGCTGCATGCCAGTGGAATCAGCAGCAGCGAACCACCGGCCACGCCCGACGCACCGCACGCGCAAATGGCGGCGACCACGCTGAGCAGCACGGCGGTGGGCAGGTCTACGGTGATGCCCAGGGTGTGTACGGCCGCCAGGGTCAACACGGTGATGGTGATCGCCGCACCCGCCATATTGATGGTGGCGCCCAGGGGGATCGACACCGAGTAGGTGTCTTCATGCAGGCCCAGGCGTTTGCTCAACGCCAGGTTCACCGGAATGTTCGCTGCCGAACTGCGGGTGAAGAACGCCGTGATGCCGCTTTCGCGCAGGCACAGCAATACCAGCGGGTAGGGGTTGCGGCGAAGTTTCCAGAACACGATGGCCGGGTTGATCACCAGCGCCACGAACAGCATGCAGCCGATCAGCACCACCAACAGGTGGGCGTAGCCGAGCAAGGCACCGAAGCCGGAGGTGGCCAGGGTCGAGGCCACCAGGCCGAAAATCCCCAAGGGCGCGAAGCGGATCACCACGCGCACGATCAAGGTCACGCCGTTGGACAGGTCATCGAGCACCGTGCGGGTGGTTTCGCCGGCATGGCGAATCGCGACACCCATACCGATGGCCCACGCCAGAATGCCGATGAAATTGGCGTTCATCAGCGCGCTCACCGGGTTATCCACCACGCTCAGCAACAGGCTCTGCAACACCTCGCCGATGCCGCCGGGGGCGCTCACGGTGGCGTCGTGGGTGGCGAGCACCAGCGGCGAGGGAAACAGCGTGCTGGCGATCACCGCAACCACGGCGGCCGCGAAGGTGCCCAGCAGGTACAAGAACAGGATCGGCTTGATGTGGGTTTCCTGGCCGTGTTTATGGTTGGCGATTGACGCCATCACCAGCACAAACACCAGGATCGGCGCCACGGCCTTCAGCGCGGTGACAAACACTTTGCCAATGAAACCGGTGGCCTTGGCCGCCTCGGGCAACACGAGGGCCAGCAGAATGCCGGCGATCAGGCCGATGACGATTTGCGTGACCAGGCTGACGCGCGCGAGTCGTTGGAAAAGGGAAGGGGCAGCAGTCATAAACAGTTGTCTCTGGTTTTTTTAGTAGGACGCAGCATTGCAGGTGGAGCGCGCTGTAGGAAGCGGGCGCGGAGTCTATCATGCTGTAGGAAATGTCCCGATTGGTGCGGCATTCCGTCACCCATTTGCGGGCAATTCGCACAGATTCTGTTAGCATTGCTACCTCTCATCTTTCCTATCTGTCAGCGGGCCCACGGGCTTTCGTTGATGTCGTCGTTTCTGGAGTTTTCATGTTGTTTCCCATCCTGCTGCTGTCGGCCGCCGGTTTTACCGTGCTGACCACAGAATTCATAATCGTCGGCCTGTTGCCGTCGATCGCCAGGGACCTGAATGTCAGCGTGTCCCAGGCCGGCCTGCTGGTGACGCTGTTTGCGTTCACCGTGGCGGCGTTCGGCCCGTTCCTCACGGCCTACTGCGCGCGGTTCCAGCGCAAGCGCCTGTTCATCACGATTTTGATCATGTTCGCCGTGGCCAATACCGTGGCGGCACTGGCACCGAATATCTGGGTGATGTCCCTGGCGCGCTTGATTCCAGCGTTGGGCTTGCCGGTGTTCTGGGCCTTGGCCAGTGAAACGGCGGTGGACATCGTCGGCCCGGAATACGCCGGCCGGGCCATCGAGAAGATCGGCTTCGGGATCGTCTGCGCCACCGTCTTCGGCATTCCGGTGGGCACGCTGATTTCCGATATGTTCGGCTGGCGCAGCGCGTTTGCCATCCTCGCGGTGATTGCGTTGGCCAAGGCGCTGCTGCTGTATGTCTACCTGCCGGTGACACAGGCGAAGAACGCGCAGGTGACGTTGCGCTCGCAATTCAAGCTGCTGCGCAGCCCGTTGATGCAGGGGCACATCCTGCTGTCGATCCTGGTCTTCAGCGGCATGTTCACCGCCTACACCTACTTGGCGGACATCCTTGAGCGCCTGGCCGGGTTCGACGGTACGCTGGTCGGCTGGTGCCTGATGGGCTTTGGCGCGGTCGGGCTGATCGGCAACTCCCTGGGCGGGCGGGCTGTGGATCGCCACCCGTTGATCGCGTCGATGGTGTTCTGCGGGTTCATGATCGGCGGCATGGTTGCGGTGGTGCCGGCGATTCATTCCACCATCGGCCTGGCGGCGGCGATGGCCGTGTGGGGCGTGACCCAGGCGGCGATGTTCCTGGTCAGCCATGTGCGGCTGATGAAGGCCGCCCCGCATGCGCCGGCGTTTGCCGCGTCGTTGAATATTGCCGGGGGTAATCTGGGTATTGGTCTCGGTGCCTTGGTCGGAGGGCATGTGATCGACACCCTGGGCCTGGCCAGCCTGGGCTTGGCCGCGTCCGGGTTTATCCTGGTGTCGATGTTGCTGGCGTTGTGGCTGATGGGCGTCAAACCGCTGCCGACCAGCGCCTGAACCCTCAGGGCAGGGCGGTGAACAGTTCCCGCCTGGCACCTTCGGTAATCGCCACGATGCCGGGGTGCTTGACCTTGCGTTCTACCGAAATCGCGTAGAACGACTCGGTCACCGCATCCGTCTGGCCAATCAGCGCGACGCCATACTGGCGCACCACCTCATCGGCGATCACGCTGGGGGCGATAAAGATCCCGCTGCCGGATTGGCCGAATGCCTGCATCAAGGCGCTGTCGTCGAACTCGCCGATGATCTTCGGTTGGATCTGCTGTTCGGCAAACCAGCGTAGCAAGCGGCTGCGCACCACCGTCTCCGCCCCCGGAATCAGCAATGGCGCCCCCTGTAAACACTGTGGGAAAACGCCGCCGTGCCGGTCAGCCAATGCTTGAGTGGCGAAAAAACTGATGCCGCATTCGCCCAACTTCTGGCTATAGCCCTTGATGTCCAAATGCGTGGGCATGGGACTGTCGGAAATCACCAGATCGAGGCGCTGGATCGCCAGATCGGCGAGTAGGCGTTCGAGTTTGTCTTCGCGGCAGGTGATGCGGATCGGCTCGCTGAGCTCCATGGTCGGCGCGATCAGCCGGTAGACGATGGATTTGGGCACCACATCCGCCACCCCGACCCGAAACAGGATCTGCTGTTCATCCGGCTGCGCGCGCAACATCGCCTCCAATTCATTGCCGGTCTGGAACATCTGCTCGGCGTAGGGCAGGGCCTGGCGCCCGGCCTCGGTCAGCTCCAACTGGCGGCCTACCCGCTGAAACAGGGCGATGCCGAAGGTTTGTTCCAACAGGCTGATCTGCCCGCTGATGGTCTGGGGCGTGAGGTTCAATTGCTCACAGGCGCGCACGATGCTGCCGGTCTTGGCCACCACCCAGAAGTAATGCAATTGTCGGTAATTGAGCATGCCGGCCTACACTTCGTTAAAACCGAAGTATACGCGAGAAAAATACGAATTTTCCTGAAGTGTCCCTCTGCCTAGAATGCGTCGCTATCGAGGGGCCACTATTTGGACCCAATGGTTCTAACGAGGAAAACATCATGAAACTCAATTCCCTGGGCGCGGCATCGTTGCTTGCGCTTTCATTGGTGGTGGTCAGCGGCTGTGATCAGGTCGAAAAAAGCGCACAGCAGGTGATGGGCAAGGCCACCGAATCGGCCAAGCAAGTGATTGATGAAACCCACAAGGCCGCCGAGCAGGCGTTGAGTGAAGCGACCCAGGGCCTGATCAGTCCGCAGAAAAAAGACGATCAGCCGCAAAACGAGTCTGAATCGACGCGTAAAGAAGCCTAATTCCCCAGCACAACGTCAGGATTGATCTATGGACTACCTTGTACAACTGGCCGCCAGCCCCACCGCTTGGGTCGCATTGGCCACCTTGATCGTGATGGAAATCGTGCTGGGCATCGATAACCTGATTTTTATCTCGATCCTCACCAACAAATTGCCCGAGCAGCACCGTGCCAAGGCGCGACGCATCGGTATCAGCATGGCGTTGGTATTGCGCCTGGGCCTCTTGAGCACTATTGCGTTCATCGTGCAGTTGACCACGCCGGTGTTTGAAATCTTCGGCCAGGCGTTTTCGTGGAAGGACATGATTCTGATCGCCGGTGGCCTGTTCCTGGTCTGGAAGGCAACCACCGAGATCCATCACAGCATGGACCCGGAGCCTGAAGAGAAGACCAGTACTGGCAATGCCGTGTCCATCGGCTTTGCTGCGGCCATCGGCCAGATCTTGATGCTCGACCTGGTGTTCTCCATCGACAGCATCATCACCGCCGTGGGTATGACCGAGCATTTGCCGATCATGATCGTTGCCGTGGTGACCTCGGTCATCGTGATGCTGGTGGCGGCTGAACCGC
Source organism: Pseudomonas emilianonis (assembly GCF_023072625.1). Lineage (NCBI taxonomy): Bacteria > Pseudomonadati > Pseudomonadota > Gammaproteobacteria > Pseudomonadales > Pseudomonadaceae > Pseudomonas > Pseudomonas emilianonis. Next base: position 3,146 of record NZ_JAKNRV010000219.1, on the reverse strand, counting down.
TGGCCAAGTTCATCAACGACAACCCGACCGTGGTGATGCTGGCCCTAGGCTTCCTGATCATGATCGGCATGACCCTGATTGCCGAAGGCTTCGGCGCCCATGTGCCAAAAGGCTACGTGTATGCGGCCATGGCGTTCTCGGCGGCGATCGAGTGCTTGAACATCGCCCGGCGCAACCGCCACAAGCGTTTGCTGGCCGCTCGTCAGTAATCGCAGCAACCCCAAAAAGGCCGGCTGGGCTCGTAAGAGCCCCGCCGGCTTTTTGCCGTCTGTTAGAATCCGCGCACTTGATAGCTTGAGGTCCACCATGAACGAGCCGATTCGCCTTACCCAGTACAGCCACGGCGCGGGGTGTGGCTGCAAGATTTCGCCCCAGGTATTGGAAGTGATCCTCGCCGGCAGCGGCGCACAGAACCTTGACCCCAACCTGTGGGTGGGCAACGCCTCGCGCGACGATGCGGCGGTGTACGCCATCGACGACGAGCGCGGCGTGGTCTCTACCACTGATTTTTTCATGCCGATTGTCGATGACCCGTTCGACTTCGGCCGGATTGCCGCCACCAACGCGATCAGCGACATCTACGCCATGGGCGGCGACCCGTTGATGGCTATCGCCATTCTGGGCTGGCCGGTAAATGTATTGGCGCCTGAGGTTGCTCGCGAAGTGATCCGTGGCGGCCGCTCCGTGTGCGACGAGGCCGGTATTCCCCTGGCCGGCGGTCACTCCATCGATGCGCCGGAGCCCATCTTCGGCCTCGCCGTGACCGGTATCGTGCAAAAGCGCCATATGAAGCGCAACGACACCGCCACCGTCGGCTGCCGTTTGTATCTGACCAAGCCCCTGGGCATCGGCATCCTGACCACCGCGGAAAAGAAGGGCAAATTACGCGAGGCGGATATCGGCCTGGCACGTGACTGGATGTGTACCCTCAACAAGCCTGGCAGCCGCTTCGGCAAATTGGCCGGTGTAACGGCAATGACTGACGTCACCGGCTTTGGCCTTCTCGGCCATTTGGTGGAAATGGCTGACGGCAGCGGCGTGACGGCACGCATCGAATACAACAAAGTCCCACGCCTGCCCGGGATCGAGGACTACCTTGACCAGGGCTGCATGCCGGGCGGCACCTTACGCAACTTCGACAGTTATGCGAGCAAACTTGGGCGTCTGCAGGAGCTGCACAAACGCGTGCTGTGTGACCCGCAGACCAGCGGCGGCCTGTTGATCGCCGTTACGCCCGCAGGCGACGCCGAGTTTCATGCGGTCGCCGGCGAACTGGGCATGACCCTTGAGTCCATCGGTGAATTGGTTGAGCGACAGACCCACGCGGTAGAGGTGTTTTGATGGCGACTGACATCACCGACTACCGCGACATCTTCCTCAACGACCGGCCGATGATGGATACCCGTGCGCCGGTCGAGTTCGCCAAGGGCGCCTTCCCGGGCGTGGTCAACCTGCCCCTGATGACCGACGACGAGCGCCAGCGGGTCGGCACTTGCTACAAGCAGCAGGGCCAGCAAGCGGCTATCGTGCTCGGACACGAGCTGGTGTCCGGGGCAATCAAGGCCGGGCGCATCGAGCAATGGGCACGGTTCGCCCAGGCCAATCCGGACGGCTATCTGTACTGCTTTCGTGGCGGGCTGCGCTCGCAGATCGTGCAGCAATGGCTGAAAACCGAAGCCGGTATCGAGTATCCCCGCGTCGGCGGCGGCTACAAAGCCATGCGCAGCTTTTTACTGGACACCGTCGAACAGGCTGTCGCCGAGTGTGATTTCGTGTTGCTGGGCGGCATGACCGGCACCGGCAAGACCGAAGTGCTCGGCCAACTACGCAATGCCCTGGACCTGGAAGGTCACGCCAATCATCGCGGTTCCAGCTTTGGCAAGCGAGCTACGGTGCAACCGTCCAACATCGACTTCGAGAACCGCCTGGCAGTGGACCTGCTGAAAAAACGTGCGGGCGGCGTCGAGCAGTTTGTGGTCGAGGATGAGAGCCGCATGATCGGCAGTTGTGCGCTGCCGTTGCCGTTGCACAAGGGCATGCAGACCTTCGCGATGGTGTGGTTGGAAGACACTGTCGAAGGCCGGGTCGAACGTATCCTGCGCGATTACGTGGTCGACCTTTGCGCTGAATTCATCGCGGTATTTGGCGAAACCGGCTACGTACTGTTTGGTGAGCGCCTGACCCAGAGCCTGGCCAATATCCACAAGCGCCTGGGCGGCGAGCGCTTCCAGCGATTGCAGGCGATTCTGCAGGACGCCCTGGCGGAACAGGCCCGCAGCGGCGCTGTGGACCTGCACCGCGTATGGATTGAAGGGTTGCTGCGCGAGTACTACGACCCGATGTACGCCTTCCAGCGTGAAAGCAAAGGCGCGCGCATCGAGTTTGTCGGGGAGCAGGCAGCGGTGCTGGAGTATTTGCGCGAGCGTGGTGTGTTGCGAGGTTGATGCTTGCCTGCAATAAGGCCCTCAACCCCGCCCGCCACCTACAGAATCGCCGCTCCAATCAAGCCGCAGACCACGCCCAGCAGCATGGTCAAACCGGCCACCGTGACCAGCACCCGCGCGTCGAAATCCTTGCGCAACATCAGCAGTGACGGCAGGCTCACGCTCGGCAGGGTCATCAACAAGGCCACGGCCGGGCCGCTGCCCATGCCCAGCGTCATCATGGTTTGTACGATAGGAATCTCCGCGGCGGTCGGAATCACGAACAGCGTGCCGACAATCGCCAGTGGCACCAGCCACAGCAGGCTGTTACTCATCGCCCCATCCACATGGGGAAACAACCAGACCCGCGCCGCGCCCAATACCAGCACCGCCAGGATATAGACCGGGATCGTGCTCCAGAACAGTTGCCACAGGGTGCGCAACCAGCGGCTGAAAAACGGTTGCGACTCGATCACGCTGGCCTCGGCCACCGCCCCCAGCGCCGCTTCCGGCACTTGCTCCGGGCGCGCGATACGCTGGGCCACCAGGGACACGCCCACCACCAGCACAATCCCTGCCACCAGCCTTAACGCCGTGAAGCCCCAACCCAGCACAAACCCCATGAATACCAAGGTGGCCGGATTCAGTACCGGGTTGGCGATCCAGAACGCCAGCGCCGCGCCCACCGACACCTGCTGCCGACGCATGCCCGCCGCCACCAAT
>NZ_JAKNRV010000218.1:0-8920 GCF_023072625.1 Pseudomonas emilianonis | reverse complement strand
CCTGGCGCGCAAGCACGGGCTGAAACTGATGATCGGCGCCTGGGTCAACGGCAACCCACTCGACACCGAGAAAGAAGTGGATGCCTTGATCGCCTCGGCGAAACCGGCGCCGGCAAAGAGGTGGTCGCCCGCGCATTGCACGACTTGTCGAGCCGGCGCAGTGGGCCTTTCGTGGCGATCAACGCCGGAGCGCTCGCTGAGTCGGTGGTCGAAAGCGAGCTATTTGGCCACGAGCCAGGCGCCTTTACCGGCGCGCAAAAACGCCGCATCGGCAAGTTCGAATTCGCCAACGGCGGCACGCTGTTCCTCGATGAAATCGAAAGCATGAGCCTGGATGTGCAGGTCAAGCTGCTGCGCTTGCTGCAGGAGCGCGTGGTCGAACGCCTGGGCGGCAATCAACTGATCCCGCTGGATATCCGCATCATCGCCGCCACCAAGGAAGACCTGCGCCAGTCCGCCGACCAGGGCCGCTTCCGCGCCGACTTGTACTACCGCCTCAACGTCGCACCGTTGCGCATTCCGCCTCTGCGCGAGCGCGGTGAAGATGCATTGATGCTGTTCCAGCACTTTGCCGACGAAGCCAGCAGCCGCCATGGCCTGCCGCTGCACGAACTGCAGCCGGGCCAGCGTGCGTTGCTGCTGCGCCACAGTTGGCCGGGCAATGTGCGCGAATTGCAGAACGCCGCCGAGCGCTTTGCCCTGGGCCTGGAATTGGCGCTGGACAACACCCCGGACAACCCGTCCGCCAGCGTGCTGACCTCCACCCCCGGCGGCCTGAGCGAACAAGTCGAGCAGTTCGAAAAAAGCCTGATCGCCGCCGAACTGACCCGCCCCCACAGCTCCCTGCGCAGCCTCGCCGAAGCCCTCGGCGTACCGCGCAAAACCCTGCATGACAAACTGCGCAAGCACGGCCTCAATTTTGCCGACAGCGCCAGCCACAGCAGCGACGAAGAATGACCCACCCTACCCACCAAGAGGCCGCCATGAGCCGCGACAGCCGTTACCTGGAATCCATCCTCCACCACGACATTCCCCTCACCCGGGAAATGGGCCTCAAGGTGCTCGACTGGCAGCACGGCCAACTGCAATTGCACTTGCCCTTGCAAGCCAATATCAACCACAAGAGCACCATGTTCGGCGGCAGCCTCTATTGCGGCGCCGTATTAGCGGGTTGGGGCTGGCTGCATTTGCAACTGCGCGAAGAAGGCGTTGAAGACGGGCATATCGTGATCCAGGAAGGGCAGATCAGCTATCCGCTGCCGGTCACACGAGACGCGACCGTGGTCTGCCAGGCGCCGGAGGAGAAGGTGTGGAAGCGCTTTGTGGCGACGTACAAGCGACACGGCCGCGCACGGTTGACGCTGGAGACCTGGATTGTGAATGACGGCAGTGACGAGCGCGCAGTGGCGTTTAGCGGCCAGTACGTCCTGCACCGCTAGCCGCCACGCCAAAAAACAAAGGCGGGAGGGGGGCTTGCTCCCGATGGCGGGGTATCAGTCGGTACATCTGTGACTGAACCACCGCCATCGGGAGCAAGCCCCCTCCCACATTTTGATCTGCTGAGGCCTTACGAACGGGCCAGGGTCAGCAAGCGTTCACGCCACGCGGCCTTGGCGGGCAACGCCAGGAAGAACGGGTTCAGCAAGGATTCCCGCGCCGGGTAGCTGAACGGCTCGCCGCTCAACTCCAGCACTTCACCGCCCGCGCCTTCGAGCACGCCCTGGGCTGCGGCGGTATCCCACTGGGATGTCGGCGCCAGGCGCGGGTAGCAATCGGCGCTGCCTTCGGCCAACAGGCAAAACTTCAACGAGCTGCCGATATTTGCGAGCTTCAGCTGGCCCAACCCGTCGCTCAAACCCTTGAGCAAACGCTCCTGCTCAGGGCTGCTGTGCCGACGACTGGCAACCACGGTAAACGCCTCGCCGGCGGCCGGGGCCTGGCGCACCTGGATCGGCCTGGGCGCTTCATTCACATCCGAACGCCACGCCCCCAGGCCCGCGCCGCCAAAGTAGCAGCGGCCGCTGGTGGGCATCGACACCACGCCAAACACGACGCGGCCCTGTTCGATCAAGGCGACGTTGACGGTGAATTCCTCGCTGCCAGAAATAAACTCCTTGGTGCCATCCAACGGGTCCACCAACCACCAGCGCTGCCAGCCGGCACGCACGTCCTGGTCGATATCGGCGTCTTCTTCGGAAAGCACCGGGATGCTCGGGTCAAGTGCGGTCAGGCCGGCGAGAATCAGATGATGAGCGGCAAGGTCCGCCGCCGTCACAGGTGAATCATCGGACTTGGACGTCACGGCCACGTTGGCACGCCAGTACGGCATGATGACCTCACCGGCCTGGTGGGCCAGCTCGATCACCGGGGCAATAAACGGGTGGCCTAGAAACAGTTCGCTCATGCGCTGAACGCTCCACGCTGGGTCAACAGGTCTCGTACCAGGTACAGCGCGGCCAAGGCACGGCCTTCGCTGAACTGCTCGTTTTGCGCCAGTTGCGACAGCTCGCGCAGGTTGACCCTGTCTACACGCATCGGCTCGGGTTCATCGCCTTCCAGGCGTTCTTCATACAGATCGGTGGCCAGTACCACCTGGATTTTCTGGCTCATGTAGCCAGGCGACAGCGAAAGCTCGGTGAGGTGCTCCAACTGGCGCGCGCCATAGCCGGCCTCTTCCTTGAGTTCGCGGTCTGCCGCCGCCAACACATCCTCGCCCGGCTCGATCAGGCCCTTGGGCAAGGAAATCTCATAGGCGTCGGTCCCGCCACAGTACTCTTCCACCAGCAACGCGTGGTCGGCGTCGATCATCGCCACGATCATCACCGCGCCGTAGCCGGCACCGCGCCCCACCAGGCGCTCGTAGGTCCGTTCAACGCCATTGGAAAAGCGCAATTGCACTTCCTCCACGCGGAACAAACGGCTACTGGCGACTATTTCGCGGGCGAGGACGGTGGGTTTCTGGCGCATGAGCGGCTCCTTGGCGTGATCGGGTTACTATACCGTGGCTTTTCCGATTGTCTGTGTCGGATATCTTTACTTACGTGAGAACGCCCCATGCCCTCTTTGCCCTGGCACGCCATCGACACTGTCCTGCTGGACATGGACGGCACCCTGCTCGACCTGCATTACGACAACCACTTCTGGATGGAGCACCTGCCCCAACGCTACGCCGAGTTGCACGGGGTGAGCCGGGCCATGGCCGAGATGGAGCTGCAGCCGCTGTTCGAGCGTAACGCCGGCCAGTTGCAATGGTATTGCCTGGATTTCTGGAGTGCGGAGCTGAAGATCCCCGTGCGCGAACTCAAGCTGGAAACCGCGCACTTGATCGCGCTGCGCCCGGATGCGGACACCTTTCTGGCGGCGCTCAGACAGGCTGGCAAGCGCGTGATCCTGATCACCAACGCGCATCGTGATTCGCTGTCATTGAAGATGGAGCGCATTGAACTGGCGCCGTATTTCGAGCGGTTGATCAGTTCCCACGACTACGGTTTCGCCAAGGAAAACCCACAGTTCTGGGACGCCCTGCAAGCCGATATCGACTTCGACCCGGCGCGCAGCCTGTTTATCGACGACACCTTGCCGATCCTGCGCAGCGCCCAGGCGTTTGGCGTGGGCCATTTGCTGGCGGTGAAAGAGCCGGACAGCAAAAAAGGGCCGAAGGACACCGGGGAATTTGCGGCAGTCGAGGATTACCGGGATCTTATTGTCGGACTCTAAACCCATGTGGCAGGGGGCTTGCTCCCGATAGCGGCGCATCAGAAACACTTTCAGTGACTGACGCTCCGCTATCGGGAGCAAGCCCCCTCCCACATTTTTGCTGGGTGTATTACTCAGGAATACGCAGTGTCTGCCCTGGGTAGATCTTGTCTGGACTCGACAACATCGGCTTGTTGGCCTCAAAGATTTTGTTGTACAGGTTGGCCTTGCCGTACACCGCCAGGGAAATCGCGCTGAGGGTGTCGCCCTTTTTCACCACGACAAAACGCGCTGCCACAATCGAGCCGGGGCCGGTTACCTTGATCTGGTCATCCACGCTCGCAACACCGGCAATGTTGCCCAGCGCCAACAGGATCTTCTCTTTCTCCTCCTGGCTGGCCACTTCACCGGTCACGGTCACTTTGTCGCCGTCAACAGCGGTCTGTACGTTCGGATTACCCAGACCGACCTTGGCCACATGCGCCTTCAACTGCTCACTGGCGTTCGCATTACCCGGCGTCAACAGATCGATCAACTTCTCGCCGGCTTCCTTTACAAAGCTGAGAATACTCATGGTGCTCTCTCCTTGGGGGTTAAGTTCCAGATGCCAAAGACTAGACCAGTCCTACAGAACCGGGTTCCAACCCGGCCAAAGATCCAAACGCGCTAGAATCCCCCCGCCATTGGAATAAGCCCTGGAGCGAAGATGGACATCAAGCAGCTGAAATTCCTCATCGCCCTCGACGAGACCCGTCACTTCGGCCAGGCGGCAGCGCGTTGCCATATCACCCAGCCCACCCTGTCGATGCGCCTGCGCAGCCTTGAAGAAGAACTTGAGCTTCCGCTGGTCAACCGTGGCCAGCGCTTCGAAGGCTTCACCGCACCGGGTGAACGCGTGCTGGCCTGGGCGCGCACGGTGCTGGCGGCGTATGACGGCCTACTGGCCGAAGCCGCCGCCTGTCGCGGTAACCTGGTGGGGACGTTGCGTTTGGGCGTGGTGCCACTGTCGAGTTTCGATCCGTTGGCGCTGATGCAACAACTGCACAAGGAACACCCGAGCCTGCGCTTTGAGCTGTCGGCACTCAGCTCCGAACAAATCCTCGAACAGTTGGCGAGCAATCGCCTGGACCTCGGCGTGTCGTACCTCGACCGCCTGGACAACGAGCGCTTCGACTCCCTGGCCCTCGGCGAAACCCGCATGGGCCTGCTGTACGACCAACGCTATTTCAGCTTCGGCGAACAGCCCCTGAGCTGGGAGGCACTGATCGAACTGCCCCTGGGCATGCTCACCAGCGGCATGCACTTCCGTCAGTCCATCGATCACAACTTCCATAGCCGAGGCCTGCAGCCGCAGCCGTTGTTGCAGACCGATGCGGTCCATCAATTGTTACAAGCTGTCCACGGCGGGCTGTGCTGTGCGGTGATGCCCTTGGACGGCGGCCTGGACGCCCTGACCGAGCATTTGCGCCTGCAACCGATTGAAGACGCCCACACCCTGGCCCGCCTGGGGTTGATCATGCGACGCAGCGCCCCGCGTTCGGCGTTGGCGGAAGCGTGTTTCGCGCTGTTTCAGAAATCGCAGGCAGAGCCTTGATCGACGTCATCTATCGGTAGATCAGTACTGGCAATTAGACGCGACGCTTTGTCGCGCCTAGTCTAACCACTGACCCATCCGCCGTCGGTACTGCCCCATGAACGCCAAGCGCCCAGTCTGCGCGGCGCCCGCTCTTCAAACGCCCGCGCCCGCCGCCAGCCAGAGCTACCAGTTTTGCACTCTCGAACACACTGAAGTCGCCAGCACCGCGCTGGCGGAAGAAGTGGCGTTGGCGATCGCCTATAACGACATCAGCCAGGCCGTGATGCTGGTGACGCCGACAGACCTGGAAGACTTCATTGTAGGTTTCAGCATCGGCAGCGGCATTATCGCCGACGTTAGCGATATTTATGACCTGAAACTCAGCGGCACGGGCTCTGCCCAGTACGCTCAGGTGCAGATTTCCAGCCGTGCGTTCTGGAACCTCAAGCAGCAGCGCCGCCAACTGGCCGGTACCAGCGGCTGCGGGTTATGCGGCGTGGAAGCGCTGGAGCAAGCCCTGCCGGACCTTGAGGTACTGCCCGGCGCGCCTCTGCCACCGGCCGAATGGCTCGACGGCCTGCGCCAGCGCATCAGCGCGTTCCAGCCTCTGGGCCAGCACAGCGGCGCGGTGCATGCGGCAGTGTTCATGAACAACCAGGGCGAGTTGCTGCTGGGCCGCGAAGACATCGGCCGACACAACGCCCTCGATAAACTGATCGGCGCGTTGATCCGCCAACGGATTCCCAGCGAAGGCGGCCTAGCAATTGTCACCAGCCGTTGCAGCCTTGAGTTGATCCAGAAAGTCCTGCGCGCGGGCATCCAGACCCTGGTCAGCCTGTCGTCGCCCACCGGCCTGGCCCTGCAATGGGCACGCCGGCACAACCTCAATCTCATCCACCTGCCGCAGAAAAGTGCGCCGCGGGTCTACAGCCCTGCGATGGAGAAACAGCCGTGAGCAATCATCATCAAGCCGACCAAACCCCGACCCCGCGCTACAAGCCTTACAAAGGTGCCGCAGGCGGCTGGGGCGCGCTGATCAGCGTGGCGCAGGCATGGCTGACCAGCGACAACGCGCTGAAAAACCTGCGCATGATGCTCAAGACCAACCAGAACGGCGGCTTCGACTGCCCGGGCTGCGCCTGGGGCGACTCGCCGGAAAGCGGCATGGTCAAGTTCTGCGAAAACGGCGCCAAGGCGGTCAACTGGGAAGCCACCAAACGCCGCGTCGATGCCGCATTTTTCGCCAAACACAGCGTCACCGCCTTGATCGAGCAGAGCGACTATTGGCTGGAATACCAGGGCCGCCTGACCGAGCCGATGCGCTATGACGCACAGACCGACCGCTACCAGCCCATCAGTTGGGCGGCGGCGTTCGAGCTGATCGGCAAGCACCTCAACGCCCTGCCCAGCCCGAACATGGCCGAGTTTTACACTTCGGGTCGCGCCAGCAACGAAGCGGCGTACCTCTACCAGTTGTTCGTGCGCGCCTACGGCACCAACAACTTCCCGGATTGCTCGAACATGTGCCACGAAGCCAGCGGCGTGGCCCTGGCGCAAAGTGTCGGCGTCGGCAAAGGCACCGTGACCTTTGATGACTTCGAACACGCCGACGCGATTTTCGTCTGGGGCCAGAACCCCGGCACCAATCACCCGCGCATGCTCGAACCGCTGCGCGAAGCGGTGAAACGCGGCGCTCAGGTAGTGTGCATCAACCCGCTCAAAGAGCGCGGCCTGGAACGCTTCCAGCACCCGCAACACCCGCTGGAAATGCTCACCAACGGCGACAAACCGACCAACACCGCGTACTTCCGCCCGGCACTAGGTGGCGACATGGCCATCCTGCGCGGCATGGCCAAGTTCCTGTTGCTGTGGGAACGCCAGGCCCAGGCCGAAGGCAAGGAAGCGGTGTTCGACCACGACTTCCTCAACGAACACACCGTCAACGTGCTCGATTACCTCGGCCAGATCGACGACACCTCCTGGGATGAAATCGTCGCGCAGTCCGGCCTGCCCCTGGTGGAAATCGAGCAAGCGGCGCGCATGTACGCCAAAGGCAAGAACGTGATCATGTGTTGGGCGATGGGCATCACCCAGCATCGTCACTCGGTGCCGACCATCCAGGAAATCGCCAACCTGATGCTGCTGCGCGGCAACATCGGTCGCCCGGGCGCCGGCCTGTGCCCGGTGCGCGGCCACAGTAACGTGCAGGGCGACCGCACCATGGGCATCAACGAACGGCCGCCGGTGGCGTTCCTCGACGCCCTGGAGCGGCGCTTCCAGTTCCAGGTGCCGCGAACCAACGGCCACAACGTGGTCGAAGCGATCCACGCCATGTTGGAAGGACGCTCCAAAGTGTTCATCGGCCTGGGCGGCAACTTCGCCCAAGCGACGCCAGACAGCCCGCGCACCTTCGAAGCACTGCGCAATTGCGACCTGACCGTGCAGATCAGCACCAAGCTCAACCGCAGCCACCTGATGCACGGCAAAGACGCGCTGATCTTGCCGTGCCTGGGCCGCACCGACATCGACATCCAGGCCGAAGGCCCGCAAGCGGTGACGGTAGAAGACTCGTTCAGCATGGTCCACGGCTCCAACGGCCAGTTGCAACCGCTGTCGACCCTGATGAAATCCGAGCCGGCCATTCTCGCCGGCATCGCCGCCGCGACCCTGGGCAGCAAACCGGTGGACTGGAACTGGCTGGTGGCCGACTACGGGCGTATTCGCGAGCTGATCGCCGACACCATCCCAGGCTTCAAGGACTTCAATGAGCGCATCAAGAACCCAGGCGGCTTCTACCTGGGCAACTCCGCCGGGGCACGTCGCTGGAGCACGCCTTCGGGCCGCGCCAACTTCCGCCCGAACGTCCTGCCCAAGGACCTGATCCACGAACGCACCCACGCCACCGGGCGCGTGCCGGACCTGATCATGCAGTCGATGCGCTCCCACGATCAGTACAACACCACCATTTATGGCCTGGACGACCGCTATCGCGGGGTGAAAGGTCAGCGTGACGTGTTGTTCGTCAACGAAGCCGACATCATCCGCCTGGGCTTCAAGCCGGGGCAGAAGGCGGACATCGTGTCGCTGTGGGAAGACGGCCGTGAGCGCCGCGTAAAAGGCTTTACCTTACTGGCGTTCGATATTCCGGCGGGGCAGGCAGCGGCTTACTACCCGGAAGTGAACCCACTGGTGCCCTTGGAAAGCACCGGGGACGGCAGCCATACGCCGACGTCGAAGTTTGTGGCGATTCGCCTGGAGGCGGCGAGCGACAATGGCCTGATCACGGCGCGCTCGGCGTAAATTCCGGGCACAAAAAAGGCCGCTTTTGCATAAAAGCGGCCCTTCCGAAGTAACTACAGACCCGCCAAAATCACTTAAGTTCCCTAGTTAAAACAGTAACTTATAGAATTGTGTACAAGTCGTGTTACTGGTCGGATTTCTATTGTCACAATGTCGACACAGCCTCAGGATCGCGCCGTCATCCTCTTGAGGTCTCTCTATGAAGTTCTCCTCGATTCTCTTGTTGTCCCTTGGCCTGGTCAGTGGCGCAGCCATGGCCGGCGGCACCACCGAAGCCGGTGTGGGCGGCGCATTGGGCGGGGTACTCGGTTCGGTCGTCGGCCAGCAGGTCGGCGGTAACACCGGTTC
>NZ_JAKNRV010000217.1:0-8926 GCF_023072625.1 Pseudomonas emilianonis | reverse complement strand
ATCCGACAGCAGATACGCCGGGCGCGCGGCCAGTGCGCGGGCGATGCCGACGCGCTGCTTTTGCCCACCGGAAAGTTGCGAAGGAAACGCCGCCGCCTTGTCGCTCAAGCCAACCAACGCCAGCAACTCCTCCACCCGCACGGCACGCTCGGCCTTGGGCAGCCCGGCAATCTCCAACGGCACCGCGACGTTATCCGCCACATTGCGCGAGTGCAGCAGGTTGAACCCTTGGAAGATCATGCCGATGCGCTGGCGTTGCTGGCGCAACGCCTTGTCGGTTAAGCGGGTCAGGTCCTGACCATCCATGAGGATGCGCCCGGACGTCGGCCGCTCCAACAGGTTAAGGCAGCGCAGCAAGGTGCTTTTACCCGCGCCGCTGCGGCCGACGATGCCGAAGATCGAGCCGTCGGCGATCTGCAGCGACACGTTATCCAGCGCCGCCGGCTGGCCCTCGGCGTAGGTTTTGCTGACGCCCTCGACGACGATCATTCGAGCGCCACCGGGATCACCGAACCGGCATAGTTCTCGCTGATGAACTTGGCCACCGCCGGTGAGCGCAGGTCCTTGGCCAGTTGCTGGATGCGCGGGTCCTGCGCCAGTTTGGGCGTGGTCACCAGGATATTCGCGTAAGGGTTGCCCTGGGCCTTTTCCAGCCCCAACGCATCCTTGGCCGGCTCCAGCCCGGCTTCCAGGGCGAAGTTGCCATTGATCACCGCCAGGTCGACATCCTCCAGCGCGCGGGGAATTTGCGGCGATTCGATTTCCAGGATCTTCAGGTGCTTGGGGTTCTCGGCAATGTCCTTGGGCGTGGCCTGGTCCTTGGACGCATCGTTGAACCCCGGCTTGAGGGTGATCAGGCCATTGGCTTGCAACAGGTACAGGGCGCGGCTGAGGTTGGTGACGTTATTCGGCACGGCGACGGTGCCGTTGTCGGGCACCTGGTCGAAGCGGGTGTGGCGGTGCGAATAGATCCCCAACGGTTCGATATGCACGGTGGCCGCCACGGCGAACTTCTGGCCGAGCGCCTGTTCCTGGGACTTGAGATACGGCAGGTGCTGGAAGTAATTGGCGTCGACATCGCCATGGGCCAACAACTCATTGGAGTTCACGCCGCTGGGGATCTCGATGATGTTCAGCTTCAGGCTCGGGTCGAGCGTCTGCACGTATTCGAGGATTTGCGCGTGAGGAATCGGGTCGGCGGCGACGCGCAAGGCATCGGCGGCCGACACATTGAAAGCGGCCAGCAAGGCCGTCAGGGTAAGTGCGGATGTCTTCAACAGAGTGATCTCCTGATCAGGCGGACAGCGCGTGGGGCAGTGTGGCGTCGGCGTAGAAGCGCTGGGCGACATCCGGGTGGGAGCGCAGGCGGCCCTTGAGGTAGTTCCAGCCGACGTCGCGCAGCAACGGGTTGCGCGGATCGCTGGTGGGGCCGTAGGCATCGCGCAGCAATTCGGGCGCGAGTTGGTACACCGGCACCACCGCATCCAGTTGCGCACCAAGGAAAAACGCCAGGGACAAGCGTTCGCTGCCCACCGGCGGCGACACTACGCGGTGGACCGTGGCACGCAGGTAGCCGTTACTGGCCAGCTCCAGCAATTCGCCGATATTCACCACCAGCGTATCGGCGCGCGGCGCGGCATCGATCCAGCGGCCCTCCTCCACTTCTACCTGCAAACCGGCCTGCTGGTCTTGCAGCAGGAAACTCAGGAAGCCGGAGTCCTTGTGCGCGCCGACACCCTGGCGACTTTGCCCGGCATGGCGGCCGGGATAGCGGATCAGCTTGATATGTTCGTTGGGCGTGTCGCCGTACAGCGCGTCGAACGCGTTCGCGGGCAGGGACAAGGCCTGGGCGAAAGCACGTAGCAGGCGCAACGACATCTGGGTCATCGCGTGCTGCCAGGCCAACACCAAGGGCTTGAGCTCGGGCAAAGCCGCTGGCCATTGATTGGGGCCTTGCAGGCGTGCCCAGGCCGCAGGGTGCTGATCGATGGCCAAGGGTTCGCGCTCGGCACCGACGTCGAACTGCTCACGCAGGTCCGGCTGGCCGCGGGTGATTTCCGACGCTGCGCGGTTATAGCCGCGAAAGTGCGCGGAGTTGAGCATGCCGACGGCCAGTTTTTCTGCCTCGGGCAAGGCGAAAAAAGCCCGCGCCTGCTGTTGCACCTGAGCCAGCAACGCCGGATCGATACCGTGACCGGTGAGGTAGAAGAAGCCGATGTGCCGCGCGGCAAAACGCAGCTCATCGAGAAATGCGCCGCGCTGCGCCGGGCTGCCATCGAGCAGCGACAAGTCCAGCAGCGGCAAGGCGTTGATTGATTGCAGCATCGGCGGCTCACTCCATGAGTGTCTTGGGGGAGCGACCAAGCTAAACGATCTTAAAAAGCGGTAATAAATACCTTTTTAGAATTAGCTTAAGCAGTCATTGGAGCCGGCAGGATCACTCATGCCAGCGCGGAATCGACGGCACCGCGCTGGCATTTTCAGGCTATTCGTCGCCCCGCCACCCGGCCTCATTTATAGAAAAAATTAAATCACCATAGGCCTAAAAACCAATTGACCTAAGACACTTACCGCATACTAACAATCTGCACTAGCATATGTGTACACCCGCGCAAATGCAGCCCCGCAACACGCCCCCATCACCCCGCTGCAGCCTTTAGAACAAAGTGACGAATGTTAAAATTTGTCACGTTTTGGCGGAATCAATTCGATTAGTATCTAACGCTAGCAGCGATTGAACTGTCGGCCTTGCATGCCAGAAAAGGGAGTAGGTGATGCATTTTTCCAACGTCCTCGCTATTGCACGGACTACGTCTAAAACCGAGGACTTCAGAGCACTTATAGTTCGCACTGTACCGAATGATTTAAAAGTCGATACACGCAGCTACGGTCAACTAGTCGGTCATCAGGAAGATCACGCCGATTATCGCGCCATTGTCATAGAAATCGACACCCCTTCTGCCAGCAGTCAAACCCTGGACATCATAAAAAAGACCAGGACTAAAAATCCGGCCTGTCTAATAGTTGTTTTCATCACGTTCGCCTCAACTCAAAGCAAAACCAAATATTATTTGGCCGGTGCGGACTACTGTCTAAAAGTGACAGACACCTCGCCTGAGGAAAAGTTGAGTTTAGTCGAGGCGTTTCTCAATGAAACGTATCGTTTGAACTACTGCAAACTCATCCTGGATCAGGATCGGATGTGCCTTTACGGCAACGGCCAGAAACTCGAGATTTCCTTCGTCGAAATGAAAGTCCTTGAGGCACTGATCCATAGCCGGCTGCTCAGTCATGATGAGATCGCCAGCGTTATGGGACTCAATACCAAATTCTACGACTCTCGCGCCCTGGAGAAATCCATCAGCCGCCTGCGCAGTAAAATCAAGGCATGTTATGGCGAAAACATCATTCAGAACATCCGTGGCTATGGCTATAAATTGAGCCGCGGAATCATTTCCGCCCATCATTTACACCCTGCCCAAGAGAGCTAGATCGTGAATAACGAGAAAATATCGCCTGCCGAAATAGCGCACCCCAAGCTCTTCAGGCAAGCGATAGTTGAACGAAACTGCACACTTTGGGGCAATGAGATTCGCGTAACTAGCGCATGTAATCTGCTCAACCTTCCAGAGCATTTGCACCCCATATATCGCGAGCAACTTAAATGCGCCTACCGTGACGCGTTATTGCGCATCGCCCCGCGCACGCCTGCCGACCTCAGTCACCGCCCCCTTGCTTCGGCACAGCCTGCGACTCATAAATTTCTGCGCATCGACCAATCGGCGCTTATGTCCGAAGACACGCTAAATGAACTTATCCATGTCGCGAATGTCTTGGAAAGCTATAAACAACAACTCGTTATCAGTGTGGAGAACCCCTTGGACGCACTCCCCGGCCCCACAGAACGCCGCGCGATGGTGCGCCAGCTTTATGCCCTGAAAGACCGAAGTGGTATCAAGATCGCCTACAATAACTACACTCTGGATACAAAGCAGGCTGACCTGCTGATCGAACTAAAGCTCTATGACTATATAAAAATGCCATTTCCGGATGCTGCCCTGAGGTTGAGTTTGAATACTCGCTCAGACCTGTTCGACCGCCTCTATGACCACATGCTAGAGCTGATAAGCGCCACCCGAATTTCGTTCATTGCGGACAAGGTTGAGTTTTCCGACAGTGCGACACTCGCTAAGCGCTTGCCTTTCAATCACTTTCAGGGCAGTTACTACTCGCCGCCTGAAAGTTTATAACTCCTACCCACCTGACCATGGTAACCACTATGAGCTCACTCAAGAAACACCTACCCACCGCGCCCTCCGCTTTTATCCCGCTGCCCGACTTTGCGTCGAACGCGGAGTTACTCTATGGTGACTTCGCCTGGGTGCCACTAACGCAGGCAACAGAGGATCAGACAACCCACACACCATCGCTTGCCAACCATTATTTCAATCCACAGCAGGCTCATTACCCCGCGTTCAAAAAACTCGACAGTCCCAATACCGCAGCGAAATCTGTTATTTACAGAACATTACAACCTTACAACAAACTTGAACTCAATGTTCAACTTTGCGACGCCGACCGGCATCAAAAAACACTGGCGACACACACCGAAAAACCTCCGGTACAGGCCCCCGACTTCTGGATATTTACGCAACATGATCGAATGTTGAGCAAGGGCGGCCTACGCATTTCCCTGACCACCATTGAATCAGCACTTATCAAAAAAATGTTACACCATGAAGAACGCGTGGTGAGTAAAGAAGAACTTATTCGCAATATTGGTCGCGAACCTGAGTTGTACCGCGGCCTGGAAATGTGCCTCAGCCGACTTCAGGAGAAATTCAAGCGCATCAACGATGGCGAGCGTTTGTTCCGCTCGGTGAGAAATCGTGGTTATTGTTTGACCCAGAGAATAAAAAATCCCATGGAGCTTTCCCAGCAACACCGTTGAAAAAACAATAATTCCAAAATCGTCAATCTTGGCGTTGATCACGCTCGTATATCTGCCTTTTTATAACAATCCGTCTCACCCAACAACCACTTAACTACCGCTATGCGCCTGTTATAAGTCGTCAGCTACTGCCCCCTGCCGTTGATTAATATCAATCTGTGCGCGCTTACGTGTGCCTGTCATTTGGCCGCTTTAACGCCACGTCTCGCTTAAGCCTACCACCGCGAGTGGTCACCACTGGGAGCAGTAGTATGCTAAATAACCGGAGAATGCATCGTAACCTAACCCCCAAAGGTCTGACCTTTTGGGGGCAGTGGACACTGGCCTCAAGTTTGGTCGTCGCGCTGTTATTTGCATTGGTTATTTTAAAGACCGGCCAACTGGAGTATCACTACCGGGTTTTGGCCGCTTTTAGCATATTAGCCTCGATTCCGGCCTATATGCTGTGTGACGTTTATAGCAAGAAAGATGATTACGGCGTGGGATTAGGCCGACTTTTTATGGGTTGGTTACTTACCCTGCTGATACTGCTTGCGGTGGGCATCGCCTGCAATGCCGATGCCTTGTTCCCCATCGAAATACTGCTGCTGTGGGCGACAACCAGTTATGCCGTGCTGGCGCTCTGTTACATCCCCATCCATAGTCTTTCCCGCTATTATCACGGGCAACTTCACGAGCGGCATAAGTCGTTAATAATTGGCACCGGCAAACTTGCCGCCGACCTTGCGAAAACACTTTCCCGGCAAAAACGCTCGCCGCTGGTCGGCCTCGTCGGCGCCACGGCGTCCGCCTCCCCAGGCGTGCAATCGCAGATACTCGGCGAGCTGCAGGACCTGCCGCAGTTGATCAGGCAGCACGGTATCCGCAGGCTGTACATCACCCATTCGCTGCAGGAAGCCACCCACATTGAGGCGCTGTACATCAACCTGCTGGAGATCAGCGTGGACGTCATTTGGGTCCCCGACCTCAATAACATGCTGCTGCTCAATCACTGCGTGGCCGAGGTGGATGGCCTGCCGGCGATTTTCCTCAATGAAAGCCCGCTGACCAGCCGCCCGACCGCCGCACTGAGCAAGTCGCTGCTGGACAAAAGCCTGGCCTTGCTCGCGATCATCCTGCTGAGCCCGTTGCTGTTGCTGCTCGCCGTGCTGATCAAACTGACCTCCCCCGGCCCGGTGATTTTCAAGCAGGACCGCCACGGCTGGAACGGTCAGGTGATCAAGGTGTGGAAATTCCGCTCGATGCGTGTGCATGACGACCAGGAGGTACGCCAGGCCAGCCGCCACGATTCGCGCATCACCCCCGTGGGGCGGTTCATACGCCGCACGTCCATCGATGAACTGCCGCAGTTGTTCAACGTGCTGCAAGGACACATGGCCCTGGTCGGTCCAAGGCCCCATGCGGTTGCGCACAACGACTACTACTCGGGCAAGATTCACGCGTACATGGCGCGCCACCGTATCAAGCCCGGCATCACAGGCCTGGCGCAGATCAATGGGTGCCGGGGCGAGACCGAGACCCTGGAGAAGATGCAAAAACGCGTCGACATCGACCTGCGCTACATCAACACCTGGTCACTGTGGCTGGATATCAAGATCCTGCTGAAAACGCCGTTCACCCTGCTGTCCAAAGACATTTACTAAGACAAAAAAAGGGGGGCTTCACGCCCCCCTTCCCCGCCTATTCAGTGACTTTCTCGAAGTTCCGATAGAACAGGTCACTGTCGCGGCCGTCGGTCATCGTATGCAGCGAATACGCGCGATTGAGCCGCGCACCACCGTCGCGGGTCAGCGGCGCCCACACCAGGTTGGCGCGGCGCATCGTCGACAGGCTCATCAACTCATCGAACGGAATCGACAGGTAAAGGCCTTTGTCGAAGCTGCCTTCGCCGTAGGCTTCTTTTGACGCTGTGGTGCGGGTGACCCACGCGCCAATCCGCACGCCATTGTTGAACTCCCGCGACAGGTCCAGGGTGACGCCCCAATCGCGGGCCAGGTAGCGACCGACACTCAGCGCCCCCTGTGTGTTGAACGGCAAGTCGGTGTAGCCAGTGATATGCCCCGTGACCGTGCGGTAGTCGCGCAGGCTGAAGTCCTGCTCGAATCCGCGCTGGCGCACGTAGTTCAGATCAGCGCCCAGCGCCCAGCGCTGGCCCATCGGCCGGTACAGCACTTCACTGCCGACACCGGCATACATCGACTCCAGTAAACCGCCATAGACCATGCCGTACAGATCCTGATCCAGTCGCACCGCATGGTTGAGCTGGAACGTCGGCAAGGTCACATCGGAGCTGGTCATGTACTTGCGCAGATCGGTGCGCACGCGCGGCAAGCCGCTGGGGGCGTCGTAGGTGAAGCCATCGTAATTGTTCAGCAGGTTGACGCTGAGCAGGCCGCTCCACCAGGTGTTGCGGGTGAAGCGGTATTCGGCGTCGAGGTCGGCGGAAATCTGATACAGCAGGCCATCCGGCCCGCCGACGTTCTGCTTGTATCCCAGGCCGACGCCGTAGCTCAAGGGCTTGGGGGGTTGGGTGTAGAGCAGCGTTTGAGCCTGAGCGCTAGGGCGATTGACTTCGGTCTGGCGATGCAGGTTCTGCAATGCCTCGCGCTGGTTGATCACCTCGCGGAACGTCTCGCGGGGCACGCTGGTTTCTTCGATCGGCATGGCGTACCGCTCGCTGACCAGGGTGAACCAACTGATCTGGTCATTGACGCTGTCGTCCAGGATACGGCTGGCGCGACCCACGGCCTTGGCGCTGGAGAAATAGCGTTGCTGCTCGCCATACACCAATAGCTCAGGGCCGCGCTGGGCAATCCGCTCGACGTTATAGCCGGCATTGTCGTGCAAACGCCTGGACACCGCGGCCCAATCCACCTGATCCATGGCGACGGTCGGCGCCTGGGCGGGCAGCTTGGGGGCCGGCGGGTCGTAGGTTTTGACCGGCGCCTTGCGGCTGACGAAATTGGTGTGCAGGGTGATGCCGAACATCGCCGTGTTGCCGCGCTCCCAGGCGGCACTCACGTCGACGGCATCGGCCACCTTGTAGACCAGCCCGAGGTTGACCGGCGAGTCCTGGCGCTGGTTGTTGTTTCGGGGCTCGCTTTGGTAGTCGTTGCCCTCGTATTCCAACTTGAGGCTCAACGGTGCCCAGGGGGTCTGATAGGCGACGCCGCCAAACAGCGCAGGCCGGCCGCGGAAGTAACCGTTGGAAAAGTTGCCGGAACCTTCGGCGGTAGGCCGCTCGTTGAACCGATCACTCAGCGCGCCCAACGGGTTGCCGAAATCGCCACGGCTGCCCAGGTAGCCCCAGGCGATACCCGCACTGAAATCGAATTCGCCATACCGCTTGTTGGCCACCAGGTACTCGCTGGAAAACAGCCCGGTGCCCCCCAGGTCGAACATCCCCACTGCGACCTGGGGCAACCAGTGGCTTTCCTCGTAGAGGCGCACTTTGGCGTCGATGGCTTTGTCCTTGTAGCTCTGGCTGCCACTGAACGATTCGGCGCCATAAGGGCGGTTGGTGATGGCGGTGTAGCGAAAGGTGCCTTCGAGCCAGTCCAGCGGCTGCGCCGAAAAACTGTAGCGACTGTAAGGCTCGGTGCGGTTGGCATTGACGCTGAGTTCGCCGGCCGGGGCCATGCGTGCGGTCGGGGTTTGCAACAGCCCGACCCCGCCAAAATCACTCTGGGTGTAACGCGGATCGCCATGCGCGACGCCACAGGGCACCAGCAGCACGGCTGCAATACATAATTTCAAGGCGTGACCTCAGCCAGGGGTTGGGTGGCAAGAAACTCGGCCAGTTGTTGGTTCAGTTCAGGAGTGGGCGGTTCCAGGTCGTCGCTGCGCAGCGGCACCAGCAATGTGCTGCCCGGTGCAGGCGCGGCAGCTGTCTCGCGGTTCCACGGGGCAATGCCCAGGCGCGTGACCTGGCCGTCGGGCTGGATCTGCCACACGTAGTCGAGATCGGCACCCGCC
>NZ_JAKNRV010000216.1:0-8939 GCF_023072625.1 Pseudomonas emilianonis | reverse complement strand
CCCGCACGCCGACCATATCTGCGCGCACGCGGCGATGCTGGAAGCCCTGGACGGCCTGGCGTGGCAGCCCGACACATTGCTTGGCTACGCCAATCACTTGCATGATAACGACCGCTGGCCCATGGGCGACTCGGGTGCCGGCGTGGCCCTGCCGCCGCGTTTCGATTCAGCGGACGAACTGGTTCCTTGCAGCTTCACGCTCGCCTTGGACCAGCAGCAGGACAAGGCCATGGCCCTGGGCATGATGCACGACCTGCAACCGCGCGCGCCGTTCAAGCGTCGCGTGCGCCGCTGGTTGCAACAGGTGCTGGCCGGGCGTAGCCCATCGCCTTACGGAGAGAACGAATTCTTCCGCAAGGCTGTACGTCGTCATGAGTTGCTGTGGGTCCTGAAGCAGGACTGAAACCTTATTTACGGCAGACCGCATCCGTTTGCCGCACCATTTTGCCGGGCTGCGTGCCCGCTGCCAGATCGCTGCATGGAGAGTTATGAAGCCTCGTTTCAAGGTTTTGCAGTTACAGCCGGACTACAACGTCAAGACCAATGATTTCGCCGACCTGGGTGAGCAGATCGTCAAATCGTTGCCGGTTGAACGCTTCGAGGTGACATCGGGGTTTCTCAGTGGCCGCCCGTTACCGGGTCAGCCGCTGAGCGTGGCCGAGCACTCCCACTATTTCGAACTGCCGGAGAAGTCCCTCAAAGGCATCCGCTTTGGCGCCATGTGGCAGATCTACAAGTATTGCCGCGAGCAGAAGTTCGATGTGGTCATCTGTAACCGCTTCAAGTCGGTGAACATGATGCTGTCCCTCAACCGCTGGTTGAAGATTCCGCTGTGCATTGGCATCTCCCATGGATTTGGTGAGTACGCCCGTGGCTACCGTCGGCGTCAGACCCAGCGCTGGGTGAGTCCGGCGTGGCGTTTCGTCGGCGTGTCGGAGGCGGTGCAGGAGTACCTGGTGGCGCTCAATTGCGGGTTCACCCGTGAAAACACCACCTATGTCACCAACGCCATCGACATCCCGCAGGCAGAAGCCTTGCAGTTGCCTCGCGATGAAGCGCGCAAGGCCTTGGGCCTGCCGCTGGACGCGCGGATGATCGGCGCCCTGGGTCGGCTGGTGCCGATCAAAGGCCACACGCATTTGCTGCAAGCGTTTGCCACGCTCAAGGACAAATACCCGCAAGCCCAGGTGGGGATCATCGGTTCCGGCCGTGCCGAAGCCGACCTGCGTGCCGACATCGAGCGCCTGGGCCTGACCGGCCGCGCGCACCTGTTGGGCTTTCGTGAAGACGGCATGAAGTACGTGCGCGGTTTCGATATCTGGACCATGCCGTCGCTGTTCGAAGGCCTGGGCCTGGCGCTGCTGGAAGGCATGAGTGGGCATTTGCCGGTGATTGCCTCCAACGGCCCGGCGATGCTGCCGCTGGTGCAGGGTGCGGGCGGCCTGTCCCACGATCCGGGCAACGTCGAGCAACTGGCCGCAGCGCTGGATACTTACCTGGCGCTGAGCGATGAGCAATTGCGTGCCAAGGGCGAGGAGGTGTTCCGTTATCTGGTAGCCAACCACACCCTGGACGAGTTCAAGCACAAGTACCTGACCCTGATTGAAACCGGTTTGCGTGAAGTAGGTAGAGCATGAATCAGTCGCAACCCCTGGTTTCGGTGATCATTGCGTCCTACAACCATGGCCCGTACATCGAACAGAGCATCCTCAGCGTGCTGGGGCAGACCTACGCCAACATCGAACTGTTGGTGGTCGACGATGGCTCCAAGGATGACAGCGTCGAGCGCATCCGGCGTTTGCAGGCCGAGCATGGCTTTGACTTCCAGGTCCAGCAGAACCAGGGGCTGACCAATACGCTCAACGGCGCGATTGCCCGGGCCAAAGGCACGCTGATTGCGCCGTTCGGTTCCGACGACATCATGTTGCCCGAGCGCATTGCGACCCAGGTCGCCTATATGGAAGGCAAACCCAAGGTCGGCATCTGCGCCGGCAACATCGAGTTGATCGATGGCGATGGTCAGCCCTATCCCGACAAGAAACAGCGCCGGGATCTGCCGTTTCGCAGCCTGGACTTCGATGACCTGTTCCTCGACCGCAAACCGTTCCCGCCGGCGCCGACCCTGTTGATCCGCCGCGATGCGCTGGAGCAGGTGGGGGGCTTCGATCCGCTGATTCCCCTGGAAGATTTGCTGATCGAGCTGAAGATCACCCACGCCGGTTACACCATCGACGTGTTGAACGTGGTCATGGCGCGCTATCGCCAGCACGCCACCAACACCTACAAAAACCACCGCTACATGATTCAAAACATCCTCAAGACGTATGGATTGTTCAGCGAACACCCGTCGTATGACGCGGTGCGCTACAACTTCCTGAACTCGATGTTCCTCAAGACCGCCGACCGCGACCGGCCGCTGGCGCGGGAGATCCTCAAGCAGATCCCGTTGAAGTTTTGGGGGCGCAAGACCCTGCGTGGGTTGGTGCGGTTGTACCTGGCGCCCCTCAGAAGCTGAGGCGGCGGGGCGGTGAAAAAAGGCGACTATCAGCGGTGATAGTCGCCTTTTTTATCAGGCGACCGGGCGAGCCAGGCCCTGTACTTGCTCACGGATTTTTGCCGTGGCTTGCGGACTGGCAACGCTGGCGTAACCCTTGACCAGTTGCTCGAAGTGCGTTTCGAACAGCCAGTTGCGGTCCTGCGGGTAGCGTTGCATATGGCGCAGGTTGCGCTTGCGCAAGGCGTTGCGTAGCGCCGACGGGAAGATGCGCAGGTCGGCGATATCGATCAGTGCGAACTCGCCGTCATCCATCAGCAGCACGTTGCCCAGGTGCAGCGAACGGAAGTACACGCCACGCTCATGAAGCTGGGCCATGAATTGGCCGAAACGTTCGATCAGCGATTCGCGCAGGCCACTGTCCAGGCTTTGCAGGGCTTGGCGCAGGGTCAAGCCGGGCAGTGGCGAGTAGGTGACGGCGCTGCTGGCGTCGCGCAGACCATACACGCCGAGAATCTGCGGCGTGGGAATACCCAGGCTGCGTAATTGTTCGGCGTTGCTGGCAAACCGCTCGGAGTAAGGGTTGAAGCTGCCCGAGGTATACCAGTGGCGTGCGCGGAAGACCTTGAGGAAACTGCCGTCTTCCAGGCGCAGGACTTTCGGGCCCAGGCCGTCGGCTTCAATCACATGGGCGTTGTGGCACAGTTGATCGAAGGCCTCGGCCTTGAGGGTTTGCACCGGCATGCGCAGCAGGCTGTGGCGCCGCTGGGCGATGCTCAGGCCGGCGATGATCGCCAAAGGAATCCACAGCAGGAACCAGTGCTCCTTGGGCCGCGACAGGATGCCGCCGCCCTCGGTCAGGCCGGCGCCGATGCCGTAGGCCAGCAGGGATGAGGCGAGGATGAACAGCGGTTGTGCCCGTTCTTTGAGGCTTTTGTACAGGCCCCAGCCGAGCATGAAGGCCCAAGGGATGAAGCCGATGATGCCGACGTAATAAAGGACGCCCAGGGCAAAACTGTGGGGTTCGCGCAGTTGGTAGCCGTCGACCTGAGCCAGGGTCAGGTACAGCTCGGAGTCGTAGCTGTGGCCGATCCACGGATGGTCGGCGATGCGCTGCAGCGTCATGCTCCACAGTTCGAAGCGGAACGAGCTGCCACGGTTGGTGATCAGTTCAGGGTAAAGCAGCAAGAGCGCGGCGGCGCTCAGGACGAGGCCAGCGATCATCAAGGCTGAGCGGCGGTTACGGCTGACAAAACTCATCCACAGGACAGCCAGGGTCAGCGCCACCAGCGGCGTGCGGGAACCGGTGGCCAGGACCGCGGCGGTCATGATGGCCAGGGCCGGTACGCTGAACCATAACACCGGCAAGCGCTGGCTGGTCATGCAGACATACAACCAGTAGACGGCAAAAAAACCGAACACGTGGGAGCTGAGCAGCGGATTGTCGAGAGCACCGCGGCCGCCGATCATGCGCGCTTCCACGCCTGGCTCTAACCCTTTGGCGAAAGCCACCAGGTTGCACAGGCACACCACCAGCGCAATCATCGCCGCACTGAAGAAAATCGGCTTGAACAGTTCGTTGCGGTAATGCAGCAACAGCCCGCAGCCGCCAAACAGCATGAAGGTGTGTAGCGGTTGCTTGAACAGGTAGATGTCGGGATGAAGCTCCGGGCTCCAAAGCAGGCTGGCCATGGCCCAGGCGGAGAAGGCCAGGAAGGCGATGGCCAGCGGCTCACGCAGCAATTCCCTGCATTCCCTGGGGCGCAGGCACAACAGCAACAAGGTCGGCGCGCTGAACAGGGCGTAGTAGAGCTTGTGCAGCACATTGCGATTGGTGACGAAGAACAGCGAACTCAGCAAGAGCAACAAGCCGATGGGCAAAATCCATAGGACCAGGAAGTCGAAGACGCGATTTGAACCATAGGTAAGGCGCTTGCACTGCATACGGTAAAAGCCATTTCAGAAAGGGAAAGCCGACCATCTTAGAGTAGTGGCTATATAATGTCGCCGGTTGGATTCAACCGGCCCGTGGGTCATAGCGGGTGCAAGTACAACAGAGAAGCTGTGCTAAAGTCAGCCTCCTTTTTCAAAACGCCGCGTGATATGACCGACTCCAGTCCGAGCGCAAGCCCTTCGAGCTTGAAAATATACTTCCGCCTGCTCAGCTACGTCAGGCCCTACGCGGGCTTGTTCGCGCTGAGTATCGTCGGATTTCTGATTTTCGCGTCGACCCAGCCGATGCTGGGTTACATCCTCAAGTACTTTGTCGACGGCCTTTCGAACCCGCAAGCCGTGCTGTTCCCCAGTGTGCCGCTCCTGCGGGACCTGCAATTGCTGCAGGCCGTGCCGCTGCTGATCATCCTGATTGCCGCCTGGCAGGGCCTGGGGTCGTTTCTTGGTAATTACCTGCTGGCCAAGGTTTCCCTGGGCCTGGTCCACGACCTGCGGGTGCAGTTGTTCAACAACCTGCTGACGTTGCCCAATCGCTACTTCGACAATCACAACTCCGGGCACCTGATTTCCCGCATCACCTTCAACGTGACCATGGTCACGGGGGCGGCGACCGATGCGATCAAGGTGGTGATTCGCGAAGGCATGACAGTGCTCTTCCTGTTCGCTTCGCTGCTGTTCATGAACTGGCGCCTGACGCTG
Source organism: Pseudomonas emilianonis (assembly GCF_023072625.1). NCBI lineage: Bacteria > Pseudomonadati > Pseudomonadota > Gammaproteobacteria > Pseudomonadales > Pseudomonadaceae > Pseudomonas > Pseudomonas emilianonis. The sequence goes on along the minus strand of NZ_JAKNRV010000216.1, from coordinate 3,793 downwards.
GTGATGATCGCCATCCTGCCGTTGATTGCGGTGATGGTCAGCACGGCCAGCAAGAAGTTTCGCAAACAGAGCAAGAAGATCCAGGTGGCCATGGGCGACGTGACCCATGTGGCCTCCGAAACCATCCAGGGCTACCGCGTAGTGCGCAGCTTCGGCGGCGAGGTCTACGAGGAAAAACGCTTCCTCAAGGCCAGCCTGGGCAACACCAACAAGCAACTGCGCATGACCCGCACCGGGGCGATCTACACCCCGGCGTTGCAACTGGTGATCTACACCGCGATGGCGGTGCTGATGTTCCTGGTGCTTTACCTGCGCGGCGATGCATCGGCTGGCGACATGGTGGCCTACATCACCTTGGCCGGTCTGCTGCCCAAGCCGATCCGCCAACTGTCGGAAGTCAGCTCGACCATCCAGAAGGGTGTGGCGGGCGCCGAAAGCATTTTCGAGCAACTGGACGAAGAACCTGAAGTCGACAACGGCACAATCGAGCGCGACAAGGTCAGCGGCCGCCTGGAAGTGCGTAACCTCAACTTCACCTACCCCGGCACCGAACGCCATGTGCTCAAGGACATCAGCTTTACCGCCGAGCCTGGGCATATGATCGCTCTGGTGGGGCGCTCGGGCAGCGGCAAGTCGACCCTGGCCAGCCTGATCCCGCGTTTCTACCACCATGAAAGCGGTGAAATCCTGCTCGATGGTGTCGAGATCGAAGACTACAAACTGCTCAACCTGCGCAAGCACATCGCCCAGGTGACCCAGCACGTGACCCTGTTCAGCGACACCGTGACCAACAACATCGCCTACGGCGATTTGGCTGGCGCACCACGGGCCGACGTCGAAGCTGCCGCGATGGATGCCAACGCCAAGGACTTCATCGACCAGTTGCCTAAAGGTTTCGACACCCAGGTCGGCGAAAACGGCGTGCTGCTGTCCGGCGGTCAACGCCAGCGCCTGGCAATTGCCCGCGCCCTGCTCAAGAATGCGCCGCTGCTGATCCTCGACGAGGCCACCTCGGCCCTCGATACCGAGTCCGAGCGCCATATTCAGGCGGCGCTGGACAAGGTCATGCAAGGCCGCACGACCCTGGTGATTGCGCACCGCCTGTCCACCATCGAGAAGGCTGACCTGATCCTGGTGATGGACGACGGTCGTATTGTCGAGCGTGGCACTCACAGCCAATTGCTCGCACAGAACGGCTATTACGCCCGCCTGCATGCCATGGGGCTGGATGCACCGGTGTCGGCGGATATCACCTGACACCGTGGGTGAGGCGGGCAATCCGCCTCACCCACGTTCCTGCAACATCTTCTGTCACACCCCCACAAGCCTCCTGTAACCCTGTGCTAATATCGCGCCCCTGTTCATTTTGTATGTGGGTTGCTCCATGAAGTTGTCCATGCCGCGATTCGATCAAGCCCCTGTCTTGGTGGTCGGCGATGTCATGCTCGACCGTTACTGGCATGGCGGAACCTCACGGATTTCCCCTGAGGCGCCGGTACCGGTAGTCAAGGTCGAGCAAATCGAAGACCGTCCAGGTGGCGCTGCCAACGTTGCCCTCAATATTGCCGCCCTCGGCGCCCCAGCCTCCCTGGTGGGCGTGACCGCTTACTTCCTCACCGTCAAACTCCTGTGGATGAGCGTGGTCGCGGCGACGGCTTATCTGCTGATCGCCTGCTTCGGCGATTTCTGCGAGACCCTGCTCTCGCCTAAACACCCTGGCGGCCTGGCGCTCGGTTCGGCCCTGGGCCTGTCCGAGCGCCACCAGGCACAGGCCAGCACGCTACTCGCGGGCGTGGGCCGCACCCTGTTGATGTTCACTGCGGTCCTGTTGGCGTTCCTGCCCTCCGGCTCCAGCCCAGGCGAGCTGCTGGCGGGCCTGACGCAACTCGACCTGGGCAGCAAGCCGCTGGGCAACCTGACCATCGCCCCCGGCGATATTCTGCTGGCCCTTGCCCTGCTCGTGATCGGCCTGTTCGGCGTGCGCGTGCTCAAAGACTGGCTCGGCGAACGGCTGCTGCCGGAAACCAACATGGACGCCGGCATGCGCGCCTCGCTGGTGACCCTGGTGGGTTACATCGGCTTCGTGCTGGTCGCCGTGGTGGTGATGTCCACGCTGAATATCAGCCTGACCAACTTGACCTGGGTGGTCAGCGCCCTGTCGGTGGGCATCGGTTTCGGCCTGCAGGCGATCGTGCAGAACTTCATCTCGGGCCTGATCCTGCTCACCGAACGCCCGGTCAAGGTCGGGGATTGGGTCAGCCTCGCGGGTGTCGAAGGCGATATCCGCCGCATCAACGTGCGCGCCACGGAAATCCAGATGTCCGATCGTTCAACGGTGATCGTGCCCAACTCGCAGTTCATCACCCAGAACGTGCGCAACGTGACCATGGGCAATGCGCTGGGCGTCGTCGGCATTACGCTGACCCTGCCGCTGGAAACGGATGTGCTGCAGATCCGCGAGCTGCTGTTGAGCGCGTTCACCGAACACGAAGCCGTACTGGATACGCCGGAGCCTTCGGTGACGTTCAAGGACCTGACCGCTAACGGATTGGTCATCAGCGTCAGCGGTTACGTCAACAGCCCGCGCTCGGTGGGGACAGCCCGCAGCGACCTGCTGTTCACCGTCCTCGGGCGCCTGCGCGAGCTCGGCGTGGCGCTGTCTTCGCCGCAGAGTATGGTGCTGATCAATGAGGCGGCGGAAAAAGCAGCGACGGAAAAAAGCCTTGTATAAACACTGGCAGTGTCTATAAGATCCGCGCAACATTCAGCCTCGATCCCAAGCGCCACTGCCGCCCATGACCGCGAAAAAAACCAGCCCCTCCGGGCCCGCCAAACCCCGCAGCCGCTCGTCGATTGGTGCAGTGCGCAGCCCGCAAAGCACCGAGGCGATCCTCGAAGCGGCGGCGGCCATCCTTGAAGAGCAAGGGTATCGGGCGTTCACCATGGACGCGCTGGTCGAACGCGCCGGCTCCAGCAAGCCGACCATCTACCGCTGGTGGCGCAGCAAAGGCGCGTTGTTGCGCGATGTCTACGAGCGTGCCGCGCTAACGTTCGTAACCTCCCCCGATACCGGCAACCTCGAACAGGATCTGGTCGTGCATTTGCGCTCGCTGTGGAACTGGTGGCGCTCATCCAGTGCCGGGGAAACCCTGCGCAGTTTCTTCATCGAGATCCAGCTGGATTCCAAAGCCATTGCCGAGTTTCGCGATGAGTTCCTGCCGCGCCGCGAGCGCACGCTCCGCAAGATCTTCGCCCGAGCCGTCGCCTCCGGGGAAATCGTCGACGGCCCTGCGGTGGAGATGGCCGTCGCCATGCTGACCGGCATGTCCTGGCTGCACCTGATTACCGCGAACCTGGAGAACCTCGATGACATCGACCATTGCGTCGCGGTCCTCGTCAAAGGCCTGAGAGTCCGCTAGCCAGCGGGCCCGGGCGTTTTTTTTGCGCATAACGACACTGACAGTTTTTATTGAGCTATCGCTGCCCTACCCCCCGCATGGGTTACACGCCAGAGAACACCGTTGATGAACAATCGAAAAATCCCGGCGTCCCGACACTCGGTCGCCGTCAGGACATCAGCTATCGTACTGTCGATCCTGCTGGCGGGATGTTCCTACCATGACTTGAAGCCCCAGGCCCGCCTGCTACCTGCCGGGGATGCCGGTGAAACCCTGGCCCACAGCGGGATCACACTCTCGCCGGCGGCCTGGCCAACCGAAAGCTGGTGGACCCGCTTCAACGACACGCAACTCGACCGCCTGGTTGCAGAGGCCCTCGCCCAGAGCCCCACCTT
>NZ_JAKNRV010000215.1:0-8944 GCF_023072625.1 Pseudomonas emilianonis | reverse complement strand
CCACGGCCATGACGGCGCCAAGGCGGAGGCCCCGGCCACCGTGCTCAACTCGCTGATGGGCGTGGTGCGCGTGGCGGGCAAGATCGGCATCCCCGGCCTGTACGTTACCGAAGATCCAGGCGCCGTCGACGCCGCTGCGAAGATGGGCAGCCTGAGCATTCGCTTTGGCTTGGGTTGGGCTAAATCCCACAGCTTCCACACCGGGCAGACGCCGGTGATGAAGTACAACCGCCAACTGATGCAGGCGATCATGTGGGACCGCATTCACATTGCCGACATCGTGGGGGTTGAGGTGATCAGCCTGGATGACGCGCCGCGTGGGTATGGCGAGTTTGATGCGGGTGTGCCGAAGAAGTTTGTGATTGATCCGCATAAGTTGTTCAGTGCGGCGTAAATGCCAGAGCAGAAAATAGGGCGCCCCGACGGGCGCCCTTATCAATTAGAGTGGGGTCGAGAGTCTAAGGTTAGCGGTCGATTTTATAGTTTCTGGCTCGCCCTTCTCATTTGTCCACGGTACTTCAATTGTTTTTCCGCCGTAGTTGCAGAATAGTTTTCCGTTAGCCTCCTGAGCAGTCTCTGCTTTTAGTTCGTACTTGTCTTCAAGGTAAGTGTCGTTGGATCCGTGTACTTCACCTGTCCATTGTTTTCCGCCAGAGGAGGCTGTGTATTTAAATGCATTGGCAAATTCTCCTCTTACGGCGTCTTTGACTTTCTCAGTCGCGACGACGGGGTCAGTGTCTTTGAAAGGAACTGCCGTTATGTCCTCGACTTTTGGGCAGATACTGATATCCGCAGCATAAGCGCTCCCAGTAAAAGCCATGATGGCCAACATTCCCAACGTAAGTTTAGAGTTCATCTCAATGTCCCGGATTGATTTGGAAACTCGATTCTAGATAGACGGGTTGGCTGTTGATACTGTGAGATTTGACAGTTGGCTATGGCTTTTTTGCATGGGGGATATTTCTTTTTGTTTGGTTGTATCTGTTGTTGGCGTTTCAGGCATGGGCTAAATAGCTCCAGGCGGACGCTGACAATACGTTAGTCATTTGAGCGTTGTGAGGCGCAGGTAGGGGTCGACCCCCTCACCGTTTTTTATCAAGCGCTTTGCACCGTAATCACAATGAACCTTGTCGTCCCGTTCGTTGATGGCTTCTGCCTTTAGTGCATATTCCGAGTCCAGATAGTCATCGTTGGTCCCTGCCGTTTGCCCTGACCACGTTTTGCCATTGGCATTGGCGGTGTATTGATAGCCTTCGCCATACGGTGGGGGCAGGGCGGGGTCTGTGTAGGCTTTGGATTGGATGTCGCTGGGGGCGGGGCACTGGTCTATATCGGCGGCCAGGGTTGGTGAGGCTCGGTCTTTCGCGGCGGGTGTATGTTTTTGCTGTGCGCTGAAGAGGTTGAAGCCTGAGAAAAGGTTGGGTATCAATCCGATCATGATCGTTACAGCTCCTGTCTGGGTGAGCCTGTGAGAGGCTGTTTTGAATGAGCTGTCACGATGTTCCGGTTCCGTAGAATTGCTTACCCTAGGCAGGAGAACGGGCGACAGGGCGTCGCCCCTTTTGCCTCTGGTGTTTAAGCCTGCAAGCGCCGGCTGATCACATCCAGCAAATCGCACCCATCGCGCAACGGAATGGCACAAAGCAGGGCGAAGTCCTGTAGGACGATCGTGTCGGTTTGCAGGCCTTCGCGAAACGCCAGGTTTTCCATGACTTGGGTCACTGCGCGGATGCGGTAGACGGCGGCGTCGTGGAGGACGTCGAGGGGGACTTGGGTGTCAATGAGCAGGGAAGGGGTGGTGCTGTCGTGGCCGGTGAGCGGCATGTATCGGTTCATGTTTTAACCTTCATTTCAGAGAATGGGGCTACCACTCACACGTCGCCAAACGAATGGGTGGCAGCTGTACGCAGGTTGGCGAACCGGTGAAATGAGGCAAAGCCGGCAGACCCGAGGGTCTCCCACGCACAGCCGCCATAAAGGACAGCATCGCGGGTGCAAAAAAACCTGCAAAGGAGCAGGTGCTTTTGCATGCCTTACTTCAATCGAGTCGCCAAACCCGTATCGCCATGTGGACGACCGCCGAACTATAAGCGCCATCCTTCGCCGGGAGCAAGTCGCCTGGGCGCCGAAGATCAAATGTGGGAGTGGGCTTGCCCGCGATAGCGGTGTGACAGTCCCTGCAACATTGACTGAAACTCCGCTATCGCGGGCAAGCCCACTCCCACAGGGTTTTGTGGTGCCTGTGGCTTAGCGAGTCGCCAGCGCGCCTTGATACACCGTCGGCCCCGTCGGTTGCTTGCTCACCGACCCACCCTTGGTTTCCGAACTCACCATCAAATCCACCGGTTTGCTGATGGATTCCTGCTGGCGTGGGTTCAAGCCGATGATGCCTTTGCCATCTTCGGGCAACAGGCCGAGGGACACCGGTGTGCCGTCTTCGGGAATCGCCCACAGTTCCAGGCTTTGATCAGGAGCGGGCGCCGTCGAGGCAATCGGCTGCACTTCCAGGTAGTCCTTGTGGGCCATGATCTGCGCCGCCGGCTGCTGGGTGGTGGTCACCAGCGTGGCGGCGGATTTGACGGTGTCCTGGGTGTAGAGTGCGGCGCCGACGCCGGCAGCCACGACTGCGCAGGCGCCTATGAACAGGCGCGGACGGCTCCAGAATGAAGGCTTGTGATCAATCACTTGGGGTTGGATCGCAGTCATAAGTCGCTTCCTGACAAATTTTGTAGTCAGTTCATGGACCGGCGTATCGCAGTTGGGTTCCGGAGCGGGTTTGGAACAAGTGACGCAAAGGCCAGTCAAACGCCTGCTTTTACCCCTACATCCTGAGGTTGTTTCGATGAAGATTTCACGCGGTTTCGCCCTTTCCTGCCTGATGACCCTGGCAGCCGGCCCGGTGTTCGCCGCCGGATTCAGCCTTGGCGACGCGGCCAATGCGATTTCCGGCATGCAGGGCGGTAACAACAAAGCCGCTGCCGCCGCGCCGTCGTCCGAGACGGCCGGCTTGCTGAGTGCCCTGACCTCACAATTGAATGTAACCCCCGAGCAAGCCGTCGGCGGCACCGGCGCCATGCTCGGCCTGGCCAAGAACCAATTGAGTGGCTCCGACTATTCGCAACTGGGCAAAAGCGTGCCGGGCCTCGATCAACTGTCGGGCAGCAATGCGTTGGGCAGCCTCGGCGCCTTGAGCGGGATGCTTGGCCAGAGCGGTGGCAGCAAGACCAGCGGCTTGGACGGCCTGCTGGGTAACGTGAAGAACACCAACGACCTGAACACCGCGTTCAGCGCGCTGGGCATGGACAGCGGCATGGTCGGCCAATTTGCCCCGGTGATCCTGCAATACCTGGGCGGCCAGGGTGCCAACAGTTCGCTGCTGGGCAAACTGGCCCAGGCTTGGGGCACCGGTAGCTAAGGACGTTGACGGCATTTGCTCAGCACCTTTTTGGCAATACGGCGCAACAGCTCTCGAGGAACCGTGTGGGACGCTTCACCACCTACGCAGACCGCTCCAGGAAAATTAACCGTCCTGGAGTGGATTCTTCAATCCAGTTAGGTAGGAATCGTCCATGAACATCGCTAACACCTTCAGCACTCTTGCTAACGCTGCGTATCTCCAGGCAACGACCCATAAGCCCGCTGCTGCTGAGCAAGAAAAAGCGCCTGTCCACGCGAGCCAGGAGCAGGCTGATGCGGTGAACAATCACGACACCATCGAAAGACAGCACCAATGGCGCACCGGCGATAATTCGGCCACGTGGCCTAAGCGTTCGTAACGGTTACTTTGCCTATCAGGCTCCAGTGGTTGCGCCTCGCAGTTGCTGAATCCGCTGATCCTTCTCCCTCCAGAGCTGGTTGACCCAGTTCTGCACGACCTGGCGAAACGCCGGGTCGTTTTCGTAATCCCCCTGCCACAGCGCCGGGTCCAGTTCGCGGGGGCGGATGTCGATGATCACCTTCGGCACCGCGCCGCTGATCAAGTCCCAGAACCCGGGAATCTTCGCTTGCGGATAGACCACGGTCACGTCGAGCACCGCGTCCAGTTGTTCGCCCAGCGCCGCCAATACGAACGCCACGCCACCGGCCTTGGGCTTGAGCAGGCGGGTAAACGGTGAGTGTTGCTGGGCACGCTTGGCCGCGCTGAACCGTGTGCCTTCCAGGTAGTTGACCACCGTCACCGGCTGGCGCTTGAACAGCAAATCGCCCGACGAATGTTTCACAAAGTGCCGGGTATGGTCGTAGAACTAACTAAGTGCTGCCTTTGCGGTCTAGAATTCGCCTACTTCTTTCCGAGGAAATCACTTCGTGAAACTGCTCCTTGCCTCGCTCGCCCTGGCTGCCTTGCCCGTCATGGCCGCCGAACCGACTCTTTACGGTCGCTACGAATACATCCAGTTGCCGGAGATCGGCGAAACCTTCAAGGCCAAGATGGACACCGGCGCGCTGACCGCCTCGCTGTCGGCCCGTGACATCGAGACCTTCACCCGTGACGGCGACGACTGGGTGCGCTTTCGCGTTGGTGGCAAGGACGCCAGCAACAAAGTCTACGAACACAAGGTGGCGCGCATCAGCAAGATCAAGAGCCGCGCCGACGAAGACGAGGACAAGGAAGAAGCCACCGTGGCCAAGCGCCCGGTGATCGACCTGGAAATGTGCCTGGGCAACGTCAAGCGCACCGTCGAGGTCAACCTCACCGACCGCAGCAGCTTCAACTACCCGCTGCTGATCGGCGCCAAGGCCCTGCGTGAGTTCGGCGCCGCGGTGAACCCGGCGCGTCGCTACACCGCTGACAAACCGGACTGCTGACGGACCGCCATGCCGCACATCCTGATTGTCGAAGACGAAGCGGCGATAGCCGACACGCTGGTCTTCGCCCTGCAAGGCGAGGGCTTTTCCACCACCTGGCTGAGCCTTGGCCAGGAGGCGCTGGCCTACCAGCGCCAGACGCCGGCCGACCTGATCATCCTCGACATCGGCCTGCCCGACATCAGCGGCTTTGAAACCTGCAAGCAACTGCGGCGTTTCAGTGAAGTGCCGGTGATGTTTCTCAGTGCCCGCGATAGCGAGATCGACCGCGTGGTCGGGCTGGAGATCGGTGCCGACGATTATGTGGTCAAGCCGTTCAGCCCGCGCGAAGTGGCGGCGCGGGTCAGGGCGATCCTCAAACGTGTCGGCCAAGGTGTCGCACCGGCGTTGTTCCAGGTCGATCTGGAGCGCATGCAGATCAGCTACCGGGGCCTGGCACTGAGCCTGACCCGCCATGAGTTCCGCCTGCTGCAAAGCCTGCTGGAACAGCCCGAGCGTGTGTTCAGCCGCGAACAACTGCTGGACGCGGTCGGCGTGCCGGCCGATGCCGGTTACGAGCGCAATATCGACAGCCATATCAAAAGCCTGCGCAGCAAACTACGCAGCGTGGCGGCGCAGGCCGAACCGATCCAGACCCATCGCGGCCTGGGCTACAGCTACAGCCCGAGCCATAGCTGATGCGCCTGGGGCTGCGGATTTTCATGGTCTACGCGCTGTTTATCGGCCTCACCGGTTACTTCGTGCTAAGCACCGTGATGAAGGAAATCCGCCCCGGCGTGCGCCAGTCCACCGAGGAAACCCTGGTGGACACCGCCAACCTGCTGGCGGAAATCCTGCGCAATGACGTCAAGCACGGCACCCTCGGCCAAAGCCACTGGCCGGAGCTGCTCAAGGCCTACGGCACCCGCCAGCCGGGCGCGACCATCTGGGGCCTGCCGAAAAACCAGGTCAACCACCGCATCTACGTGACCGACGCCAACGGCACGGTGTTGCTCGACTCCAGCGGCGAAGCCGTGGGCCAGGACTATTCGAAATGGAACGACGTGTACCTGACCCTGCGCGGCGAATACGGCGCACGTTCCACCCGCAGCGCGCCGGATGACCCGGCCTCGTCGGTGATGCACGTGGGCGCGCCGATTCGCGACAACGGCCAGATCATCGGCGTGGTCACGGTGGCCAAGCCGAACAGTTCGCTGCAACCCTATATCGACCGCACCGAGCGGCGTTTGCTGTGGTACGGCGCCGGGCTGGTGGTCCTCGGCCTGCTGCTCGGCGCGCTGTTGTCGTGGTGGTTGAGCGTGGCACTGCGGCGGCTCACCACGTATGCCGAGGCGGTCAGCGAGGGTCGACGCGCCGAATTGCCCCATTACCGTGGCGGCGAGCTGAAGCAGTTGTCCACCGCCGTGGAGCACATGCGGACACAGTTGGAGGGCAAGGCTTATGTGGAGCATTACGTCCACACCCTGACCCACGAATTGAAGAGCCCGCTGGCGGCGATTCGCGGCGCGGCGGAGCTGTTGCAGGGCGACATGAGCCGCGAGCAGCAACAGCGCTTTGTCGGCAATATCGACAGTGAAAGTAAGCGCCTGCAGCAGTTGATCGAGCGCTTGCTGAACCTGGCGCAAGTCGAGCAACGACAGGGCTTGGAGGAGCAGGCGAGTCTGTCGCTGGCCGCGTTGGTCGACGATGTGCTCAAGGCCCAATGCGCGCGCATCGAAGGCGCCGGCTTACACGTCGAGCAAATGATCGGCGCTGAGGTGGAGGTCTTCGGCGAACCGTTCCTGCTGCGCCAGGCCCTGGGCAATCTGCTCGACAACGCCCTGGACTTCACACCGGCGGGCGGGGTGTTGCGGTTCAGCGCGCAGACCCGGCACAACGACGTGCAGGTCATTCTGTTCAACCAGGCCGCGCCGATTCCCGACTATGCCTTGCCGCGCCTGAGCGAGCGCTTCTACTCGCTGCCCCGCCCGGCCAGCGGGCGCAAGAGCACCGGGCTGGGCCTCAACTTTGTCGAGGAAGTGATGAAGCTGCACGGCGGCACCTTGCAGATCGGCAATGTGCAAGGTGGCGTGCAAGTGGTGCTGCATCTCCACACAGTCTCCACAGTGCCCACATAAATCCCCCACACGCGCGGCTCACGCTCTGCCCATCCAAACAGGGAGAGTCCCATGAACCGCAGCCTGCTTTTCAAACTGGGCGCGATTGCGCTATTGATCCTGCTATTGCTGATTCCATTGCTGATGATCAACGGCCTCATCGCCGACCGCCAATACACGCGCGACAGTGTCCTGATGGACATCGCCCGCAGCTCCAGCTACAGCCAGCGCCTCACCGGCCCGGTGATGGTGGTGCCGTACCGCAAGACCGTCCGCGAGTGGAAGCTCAATGAAAAACTCAACAAGCGCTACGAGGAAACCCGTGAAGTGCGCGGTCGTCTGTATTTCCTGCCGGAGCATTTTGAGCTCGACGGCCGGGTGCAAACCGAACTGCGTGCGCGCGGGATTTACCAGGCACGGCTGTTCCATGCCGACAACCGCATCAGCGGACGCTTTGCGTTGCCCGAGCAATGGGGGATTAAGGAGGATTTCGCCGATTATCGCTTTGAGCCGGCGTTTCTGGCGGTGGGTATCAGCGATATTCGCGGCATCGAAAACGCGCTGACACTGGAGCTGGGCAGCCAGCGTCTGGAGTTCTCGCCAGGCACCCAGGTGGAGTGGCTGGGCGAGGGCGTGCATGTGGCGCTCCCCACGCAGGACAGCAAAAAACCGGCCGCGCTGGACTTCGCCTTCGACCTGCGCCTGCAAGGCACCGAGCAGTTGCAAGTGGTGCCGGTGGGCAAGACCAGCCAGGTCGCACTCGCCTCCAATTGGCCGCACCCGAGCTTTATCGGCAACTTCCTGCCGGCGCAGCGGGAAGTCACCGACAAGGGCTTCAGTGCCAACTGGCAGACCTCATTTTTCTCCACCAACCTCGAAGAGGCCCTGCGCAGTTGCCTGACCGAGCGCGGCTGTGACGACTTCAATAACCGCAGTTTCGGGGTGAACTTCATCGACCCGGTGGACCAGTACCTCAAGAGCGACCGCGCGATCAAATACGCGCTGCTGTTCATCGCCCTGACCTTTGCCGGTTTCTTCCTGTTCGAAGTGCTCAAGGGCTTGGCGGTGCATCCGATCCAGTACGCCCTGGTGGGTGTTGCCCTGGCGTTTTTCTACCTGCTGTTGCTGTCGTTGTCCGAGCACCTGGGCTTTGCCTTGGCGTACCTGATCTCCGCCAGTGCCTGTGTGTTGTTGATTGGTTTCTACGTGTGCCATGTGCTGCGCAGCGTCGCCAATGGCCTGGGGTTCTCGGCAGGGTTGGCGGCGTTGTATGGCTTGTTGTACGGGTTGTTGAGTGCCGAGGACTACGCGCTGCTGATGGGCTCGCTGCTGCTGTTCGGCCTGCTGGGCACGGTGATGGTGCTGACACGCAAACTGGATTGGTACGGCGTGGGCAAGCGCAAGGCGGCTGAGCCGTTGGCATTTGATCTGGAGGCGGTGCAATGATCGGGTTGCGTGAGGATCAGCGGGTGCGAGCAGAACTGGTCGTGCGGATTAACCAGTTGTTTTGTGTGGCGAGGGCGCTTGCTCCCGTTGGACTGCAGGGGCGCTTCGCGCCCAAGCGGGAGCAAGCGCCCTCGCCACACTAGACTCGCGCAATCACACGGGTGGCTGTGTCTCAAGCATCGAAGGCCGCTGGCTGACTTCGGCGTACCAGGCGGCAAGCCGGGGGTTGGCGTCGCGCCATTGCAGGTCCGGGTGGCGGAAATCCAGGTAACCCAAGGCGCAGGCCACGCTGATCGCGGCAATATCGAAGTGGCTGGCCAGTTCGGCAATCGCATCCGCTTCCAGCTCCGCCAGGCTACGGCGGATCTTGTTGCGCTGTTCGTCGAGCCACGGGGCCCAGTGTTTTTCCGGCGGGCGCAGGGCGCTCTCGTAACGCACCAGCACGGCGGCATCCATGATGCCGTCGGCCATCGAGGGCATGGGGCCCGCCGATGGACAGGGACACACCGTGCATCACCAGCGGGTAGCGCTCGGCGATCGCGTCCAGGTAGTACAATGCTTTACCGCCCTGCACCAGGTAATTCTCGGAGATCACT
>NZ_JAKNRV010000214.1:0-9028 GCF_023072625.1 Pseudomonas emilianonis | reverse complement strand
CCAGCAGGCGGCGGCCAAGCAGGGCAGGGCGTCGATCGTGACGGTGGAGGTGTTGAGCTTTGGCTCCGAACCGGTGCAGCGCGAGCCGCAGGAACAGCAGAAAACCTCGGAGTACAACCCCAACAGCCCGGTGCAGGTACTGGGCGCCGGGCCGTTGAGCGAACAGGCGCGTGCGCGGTTGACGGATGAGGAGCGCAAGCAGATCACGTTGTAGGTGGAAGGACCTCTCGATGTACGTTTGGGGCGATCAGTGATTGCCCCGTTTTTTTTGCTGTTGGCGCGGCGGCCTAATAGCCGGCTGGTGTTTCATGGCTAACTCGGTTGGAAAGGTGGGAGGGGGGTTGCCCCCGATAGCAGTGGGTCAGTTACAGATTAGTTGACTGACACACCGCTATCGGGGGCAAGCCCCCTCCCACATTTGGATCTCCATGGATCAGATATCTCCATAGGTCAGATAGACCTCATTTTGCTTTTGCTCTGGCTTTGCCTGGGCTTTTGATCTTGATCTTGATCTTAGGCGCCCCGTAAAACCACGCAAGCCTGCGTGAGGGCACACCGAGCACTAGCGAGGTGCCGAGTGGTGGGGCAAGAGCCTTTTGGTTACTTTGGGGCTTTTCCAAAGTGACCCGCTGTAAGAGCGGAACCGCCAGCCGCCGTTACCGAAGAACTGGATATGTACCCGCTCACCCCCCAAAAAAATGCCCCCCACTCAATCCAAAATGAAGCTTTCATGACAAAAGTTCGGTAGCTCCCCCCCACGCCCGTCTTGCCTATGTAACGCGCTGGAGGCGGCCACAAATCGCCTCCCCAGCCGTCAGCAGGACGCCAGGAGTGGGGCAAATGGGAACTATGGAACGTTACTCGAAAGTCGGCATGCAGGAGCTCGATCAGCGCCTGTCGAAGATCGTCGAAGCCGCGCGCAAAAAGCCGGTTTCGGTCTACCGCTACGGCGCGCCCTGGGTGTGGATCGTCTCGCAGGACGATTGGCAGGGCGCCTTGAAGGAAGTCTCCAGCTACATCCCCGCGGGCCATTCGCTGGTGTTGTTGCGCCCGCAGATCGACGAAATGTTCGACCGGCACCACGCCCTGCTGCGCCCCGCCCCGGGGATGCTGATCGCGCCGCGCACCGTGCTGCAGATCCTGCTGTTGCAACTGCTGTATTCCGTGCCCAGCGAACAGCAACTGCACGAACAGCTCAATTACAACCTGCTGTTCCGCTGGTTCGTCGGCCTCGACCTGCACCAGAAGGTGTGGGGCATCCATGTGCTGCAACGCGATATCGCCACCCTGTTGAACGACCCACGGGCGGTGCAATTGATCCAGACCATCATCGGTGACGTGTTTTGCGGTGCCTTGCTGCACATGCCGGAGTTCTCGTTGAACTTCGCCTTGTTGCACACCTGGCTGGCACGGCACAGCCAACTTTCGACAACCCGCAATTGAGCAGGCCAAACGCCGTGCAATCGGCGAGGGCGCAACATTTTAGACATTTAGGGGGCTGTGTGGAGCATCTGTTCAAGTCAACGCTGGCGCTGTGTTGCCTGGCGCTGGGCACCTTGGTGCAGCCGGCGCTGGCCGAGGAGGGCGATGCCCCGGCGCGCCGGGTGGACGTCAACGAGTACTTCGTGCGCGGCAATACCGTGCTCGATGCGGCAACGATCGAAGAGGCGGTGTACCCGTTTCTCGGCCCGCAAAAGACCCTGAACGATATCGAAGGCGCCCGCGATGCGCTGCAGAAGATCTACCAGGCGCGCGGCTACCAGTCGGTGTTTGTGGAGCTGCCGGAGCAGAAGGTCGATGACGGCATCGTCTACCTGCAAGTCAGTGAAACCAAGGTCGGCCGCGTGCGGGTGGTGGGGGCCAAGCATTACTCGCCGGTGGAAATCCGCGAGGAAGTGCCGGGGCTCAAGGAAGGCGCCGTGCCGGATTTCGCCAGCGTGCAAACCCAGCTCGCCGCGCTCAACCGCAGCGCCGGACGCCAGGTCACGCCGCAGGTACGCGAGGGCCAGCGCGCCGGCACGATGGATGTCGACCTGCAAGTGGAAGACCAGAACCCCTGGCACGCCAGTATCGGCCTGAACAACGACTACAGCGCCGACACCGAGAAGCTGCGCTCGGTCGCGACCCTGGGCTACGACAACCTCTGGCAGTTGGGCCACAGCCTCTCGCTGACGTATTTCACCGCGCCCCAGGACAGCTCGAATGCCAAGGTCTGGTCGGGTTCCTACAGCGCGCCGCTGGATGAACGCTGGACGCTGCAGTTCTCCGGTTACCAGTCCGACAGCAACATCGCCACCATCGGCGGCAGCAACGTGTTGGGTAAGGGCCACTCCTACGGGGTATCGGCCATTTACAGCCTGCCGGCGGCAGGCAACTGGGCCAATTCATTCTCCTTCGGCGTGGACTTCAAGGACTTCGACGAAGAGATGAAGTTCGGTTCCAGCAGCGACCAGGTGCCGCTCAAGTACGCGCCGTTCACCCTGGGCTACAACGGCTACCGCTACACCGAAAAATCCCAGCTGGGCCTGGGCTTGAACCTGGTCGTCGGCACCCGCGCATTCTTTGGCTATGGCAGTGACGCCGAAGAATTCGACTACAAGCGCTACAAGGCCAGCGCCAGCTTTGCGGTGCTCAAGGGCGACCTGAATTACACCTACACCTTCGCCAACGACTGGCAGTCGGCGTCCAAGGCCGGCTTCCAACTGGCTTCGGGGCCGCTGGTGTCCAACGAGCAATATTCCGCCGGCGGCGCCACCTCGGTGCGCGGTTACCTGGCGGCCGAGCGCACCGGGGATGACGGTTACCTGCTCTCCCAGGAGTTGCGCACACCGTCCCTGGCCAAGTTCCTCGGCAGCTACGTGCAGGAGTGGCGCTTCTACGCGTTCGCCGAAGGCGCGCGCATGCGTCTGCACGACCCGCTGCCCGAGCAGGAAGACGAATACAGCCTGGCCAGTGTCGGCCTCGGCACCCGCGCCAGTTTGAGCAAATGGTTGTCCGGCAGCCTGGATTGGGGCTACCCGCTGCTCGACGGACCAAACACCCAGAAACAGGACTCGCGACTGCACTTCAGTGTGCAGGCGACTTTCTGACCCTTTTTTCCGGAGATTCTTCCCATGCAACGCCTATTCCTGAGCCTGTTGATCTGCCTGGGCTTCGCGCTCCCGGCCACCGCCCATGCCTGGTGGCAGGACGACTGGCACTACCGCAAACAGATCAGCGTGGACACCACCGCCCAAGGCGCCGCGATCAACCAGGCCCTGGGCCGCACCGCGCTGCTGGTGCGCCTGCACACCGGCAACTTCACCTTTGACGGGGTCAAGGATGACGGCAGCGACGTGCGCTTTGTCAGTGCCGACGACAAGACCGTGTTCAACCACCAGATCGAAAGTTTCGACCCGCTGATGGGCATGGCGCTGATCTGGGTCGATGTGCCCAAGGTCGAAGGCGGCCAGCGCCAGGATCTGTGGATGTACTACGGCAACCAGAAGGCCCCGGCCACCGCCAACGGCCAACTGACTTTCGACCCGAACTACACCGCGCTGTATCACTTTGACGGGGCCAGCGGTACACCGCCACGCGACACCACGGCCTACGCCAACACCGCGCTGAACGCCACCGGCAGCAGCATCGACGGCGTCGTCGGGCGTGCCTTGCAGTTCAGTGGCCAGCCCTTGCTGTTGCCGGCCAGCCCGTCGCTGCAACACACCGCCGGTAGCGCCTTCACGTTCAGCGCCTGGCTACGCCTGGACCAGGCCAGCGGCGAGCAAATCGTCCTGGCCCGGCGTGAGGGCCTGCATAGCCTGTTGCTCGGGTTGAACCAAGGCACGCCGTTCGTGGAAATCGACGGTCAGCGCGCCGTCTCGACCCAGCCGCTGAACCCTGGCCAATGGCAGCACCTGGCGTTCACCGCCGAGGGTGAAAAACTCGCGCTGTATGTCAACGGCCGCGAAACCGCGAGCCTGGCAGTGGCCATGCCGGCGTTCAACACCCAACTGGCGATTGGTGCCGATCTGCCGGAAGCGGCGAGCCCGCACCTGCCGTTTGCCGGGGCGATGGATGAGCTGCGCCTGTCCAAAGTGGCCCGTCCAGCGACCTTGTTGCTGGCTGACGCGAGTGCCCAGGGTGCCGAGTCGAAACTGGTGGCTTATGGCGTGGATGAAGAACAGTCGGGCTACGGTTTCGGCAGCCTGGGCTTTTTGCTTAACGCGGTGCCGGTAGACGCTTGGGTGATCATCCTGGTGCTGGTGGCGATGATGTTCCAGTCGTGGGTCATCATGATCCGCAAGAACCGTATGGTCAGCCGCGTGAGCAGCGGCAACGAGGCGTTTCGCGAGCAGTTCGCACAGATCGGCACTCGCCTGGAAATGTTCTACGACGACAGCGTACTTGCCCAACGCCTGACCCATTCTTCGCTGTGGCGCCTGTACTGCGTGGCGGTCAAGGAAATCCGCACCCGCCGCGCCCAGGGCGCCGACACCTCGTCGGTCTCGGCGGCGACCATCGAAGCCATCCGCTGCTCCATGGACGGCGTGCGCACCCGCGAAAACCAGGCACTCAGTTCCAAATTGTCGACGCTGTCCAACGCCATCGCCGGCGGCCCGTACATCGGCCTGCTGGGCACGGTGCTGGGCATCATGGTGGTGTTCCTCGGCACGGCCATGGCCGGTGACGTGAACATCAATGCGATCGCCCCGGGCATGGCGGCGGCCTTGCTGGCCACGGCCATGGGCCTGTTCGTCGCGATCCCCGCGCTGTTCGGCTACAACCGCCTGATCACGCGCAACAAGGAAGTCAGCGCCGACATGCGCGTGTTTGTCGACGAGTTCATCACGCGCCTGGCGGAGATGCACGGTGAGAGCCAGTTCAGTGAAGCGGCGCACCGCGTGCCGCACCACGCGCCGGTTTCGGCCTGAGGAGAATCGCCATGGCTTCCGTAAATGCCTCCCGCGACGATGACGACGATGCCGCTGTCGACAGCATCAACATCACGCCCCTGGTGGACGTGCTGATGGTGGTGCTGGTGATGTTCATCCTCACCGCTACCGCCCAGGTCTCGGGCATCCAGATTCACCTGCCCAAGGCCAGCGCCTCGGTGTCGCTGTCGCAGGCCAAGACCAAGGCCATCTCCGTCAACGACGGCGGCCAGGTGTTCCTCGATGCCTACCCGGTCACCCTGGGGGAGCTGGAGGAGCGCCTGCGCATCGAGAAAGCGCTGAACCCGGATTTCCCGGTGATCGTGCGCGGCGACGCCACCGTGCAGTACCAGAAGGTGATCGAGGTGCTCGATTTACTGCGGCGGCTGGAGCTGTCCCAGGTCGGGCTGGTCACCGGCAAACCGAGCCAGGGCTGAGTCATGACCGCACAGATCCCGATGCCGCCGTTGCCCGTGAAGAACAAGCCGCCGTTGCGCCCGCTGAAGTGGGGCGCCGGCCTGCTGCTGGGTGCCGTGGCCGCCTGGTTTCTCTGGCAATGGGCCAATGACGTGAGTGGGATACGCCGTGAAGCACCCAAGGTGCCGACCATTATCCCGTTGCCGCCACCACCGCCACCGCCGCCGGAAAAACCCAAGGAGCCCGAGCCCCAGGTGGAGGAAAAAGTCCCTGAGCCGGTGCCCACACCTGAGCCCGAAGAGGTGAAACCGGCGGAAGAAGCGCCGCCTTCGCCGGCCGATGACTTGGCCAACCCGATGCAGATCGATGGCGACGCGCAGTCCGGCAACGACGGCTTCAACATCGGTGCGGGCAAAGGCGGCGGCATGGCTGGTTCCGGCGGCGGTGGTCTCGGTGCCGGCACGTACAAGCAATACCTGGCGGGGGTGTTTCAACGCCTGCTGAGGGACGACCCGGAGTTGCGCAAAAAGGCCTACGCGGTGCAGGCGGATGTGTGGTTGAGCGCCGAGGGCCAGGTCACGCGTGTGGAGCTGGCCAAGTCCAGCGGCGACAGCGAGACCGACGCCCAAGTGCTGGCGGCCTTGCGTGTACCCCATGCGGGGCAACGCGTTCCAGCCTCGGTGAGCATGCCGGTGCGCCTGTCCCTCAAGGGCCGGCGCCCGGATTGATCGAACCCATTTTTTGCAGTTTTTTACAGGAGTTGCTTACGAATGATTTCCCCCGTGAATCGGCTGACCCTGGCGGTCGGCATGGTCATCGCGACCCTGGTCGGCCAGGCGACGGCAGCCCCGGTCGCCCCTTCGGAAAACGTCACGATCAACCTGATCCGCCTGCTGGTGCAGCAAGGCGTGCTCACCCAGGACACCGCCAATGGGCTGATTGCCCAAGCGGAAAAAGAAGCCCAACAGGCTCGCCAGGCGAATGCCGCCCCGGTGGTCGCCAGCGGCCCGACGGCGGCGCCTGGCGACGTGCGTGTGCAGTATGTGCCGCAAGCGGTGCGCGATCAGATCCGCGACCAGGTGAAAGCCGAAGTCATGGCCACCGCCAAGCAGGAAAACTGGGCCCAGCCCAATACCTTCCCGGATTGGGTGTCACGCGTGACCTTTGACGGCGATATTCGCCTGCGTGATGAGTCGCGCTATTTCTCGGGCAACAACAGCCCTCAGATCACCGACTTCGCTAAGGTCAATGAAACGGGGCCCTATGACGTCAACAAGAACTCGAACACCAAGTTTCCGCCGTTGATCAACACCATCAAGGACCGCGAAAACCTGTTCCGCCTGCGCGCTCGCCTGGGCATGAAAGCGGTGATCTCGCCAGAGTGGACCGCCGGTATTCGCCTGGGCACCGGTTCTGACAATAACCCGGTGTCTACCACCCAGACCCTGGGCGGTGGCTTCGGCAAAAAAGACATCTGGCTCGACCAGGGTTACCTGAGCTGGAAAACCACCGACTCCATCACCTTGACCGGCGGGCGAATTGCCAATCCGTTCTACGCCACCGACATGATGTATGCCAACGAGCTCAATTTCGACGGTGTGGCCGCGATCTTCAACCATAAGCTCAACAGCGAGTGGGGGCTGTTCGGTACCCTCGGCGCATTCCCAGTTGAATACTCCTCGGATACCGCCAGCACCAACGGCATCGACAAGCAAGACAGTGAAACCAAGTGGCTGTTCGGTGGGCAAATCGGCGCGAATTGGAAGATCAACCGCGCCAACAGCCTCAAACTTGCCGCTGCCTACTACCAGTTCCAGGACATCGAGGGTGAGCGTTCCAGCCCGTGCTCCCCGTGGAAGGGCGAACCCGGTTGCGACACTGACGGCACGCGTGTGGCCTTTATGCAAAAGGGCAACAGCGTGTTCAGACTGCGCAACAACACCACCAGCCCGACGGACCCTGCCAAAACCCCGGACCCACAATACGTCGGCCTGGCATCCAAGTTCGATGTACTGGACCTCAACCTGGTCTGGGACAGCGAACTGCCCAGCGACTTCAAGCTGCGCACCCAAGGCAACTACATCCGCAACCTGGCCTACGACAAGGGCGAAATGCTCAAGCGCAGCGAAGGCGAGATCGTCAACAACCTCAATTCCAACGGCCAGTTTGAAAGTGGCGGCAACGCCATGATGGTCTCGTTCACCCTCGGCAGCGCGCTGGAGATGCGCAAACGCGGCGACTGGAACGTGTTGGCCGGCTACAAATATATCCAGCCTGATGCGTTGCCCGACGGTTTCAACGACTCCTCGTTTCACCTCGGCGGCACCAACGCCAAGGGCTACTTCATTGGCGCTAATTACGGCATCGACAAAAACATCTACGCCAGTGCGCGTTGGTTGAGCGCCTCCGAAGTGTATGGCGCGCCGTTCGAAGTCGATGTGATGCAACTGGAACTCAACACGCGCTTCTGATGCGCAGGGAGATGCCCCATGAACACGCGAATATGCGCGCTGCTGTTGCTGCTGGTTGCCACCGGCGCTTCGGCCGAAGGCATGGAAGAGCGCCTGCGCACGCAACTGCGCAGCACCACCCAGCAGTTGCAGGCGCTGCAAAGCGAGCAGGCCCAGGCCAGTGCTGCACGCCTGGCCGCCGAGAACCAGGCCAAGCAGGCCCAGGCGCAGCTCAAGCAACTGACCGCCGAGCTGGACAAGGTACGTGGCGTCGCCGAGCAAATGGCGGGCCAGCAACAGAGCTTGCACAGCCAGGCGCAAGCCCAGGTGGCGGCGAGCAACGAGCAGATCGGCAAGTTCAAGAAGGCTTATGAAGAACTGCTGGTGTTGGCCAAGGGCAAAGAAACCGAGCGTGCGCGCCTGCAGGCGCAGTTGAGCGAACGTGACACACAAGTGCAGCAATGTTCAGCCAAGAATCAACAAATGTACGGCGTGGCCCAGCAGTTGCTCGCGGCCTACGAAAAAATCGATGTGGCCGAGGTGATGAGTATTCGCCAGCCCTTCGCCAGCGGCGCGCGGGTCAAGTTCGAGGAACTGGCCCAGGGCTTTGGCGACGATTTGTACAAGACCCGTTTTGATGCGCCCCAGGCAGCCGCCAATCACTGATAGACAAGGAACAGATCCCATGAGCGAATTGATCACCAGCGTTACCGTCCAGAGCCTGACCGAGCTGTTGCAGGAAGCCGGCTACCGGGTCAACCAAAGCGAACAGAACGGCATCGTGCAACTGCTCAGCGCCAGCCAGGGCATCGGCTTTGCCGTGCGTTTCGGCAACCCGGCGGCGGAGCAGGGCAGCTACGTGGATTTCACCTACAGCTGCGCGCTGCGCGTGCAGGGCGACTTGCCCGAAGGGCTGACTCAGGTGTGGAACGCCTCGCGCCGGTTTGCCCGGCTGTCCGTGCAGGGCGAATTTCTGCTGATGGAAATGGACGTGGTGGTGGCCGGTGTCGGTGCCACGCACCTGCGCAGTCAACTGGAACTGTGGGACCGTCTGCTGCAGGAATTTATCGTCTATCTGCGTGAGTACAGCCAGCACGCCGCGCAGTTGCAGACCCAGGCGGCTGAGCCGGTGGCTGAAGAGGTACCGGTGCTGTGAAGAAGCCAACCTTGCTTGTCGGCGCCGGGGCGCTGACGTTGCTGGTGGTGGCGGTGGGGTTGAGCCTGCGACCGGGCAGCGACCCGGTCGCC
>NZ_JAKNRV010000213.1:0-9059 GCF_023072625.1 Pseudomonas emilianonis | reverse complement strand
CACCGTTCCGGTGCCTCGGCCGCTCGTAGCCATTGAGCGTGCATCTGGGTCTGTGAGGGAGATCTGCTGGTCTGGACTTTCGTGGAGCTGCGCCTCGATGTCCTTGAGTGTCCGCATCTGCTTTTTCAGTGTTTCTATCTTTTCTTTAAGCCGTTCTGCTTTGGCCTCGGCCACTTCGGGCGTTGCCCGATCCGCCGAATCCATCGCCGCCAGATATCGATCAATGCTCTGCTCGATCTGCTGCATGCGTGCCTTCACCTTGCCCTGAGTGAAGTTGCGGTCGCGATTATTGACGGCTTTGAATTTGCTGCCGTCGATGGCGATGATCGATTGGGAGAAGAGATTGAGGTTGCGACAGAGAATTACGAACTGGCGGCATACGCTGCGAATGGCTTTGCCGTTGTCTTTGCGAAAGTCGGCAATGGTTTTGAAGTCCGGGGCCAAACGTCCCGTTAGCCACATCAACTCGACGTTGCGCTCGGCCTCACGCTCAAGCCGGCGGCTGGACTGAATCCGATTGAGATAGCCGTAGATATAGATCTTCAGCAACACCGCTGGATGGTAGGCCGGACGACCCGTTGCAGCAGGATCAACGCCCTCAAAACCAAGTGCGCCCAGGTCGAGTTCATCGACGAAAACGTCGACCACGCGCACTGGATTTTCTTCGGCTACGTAATCGTCCAGGCACTCTGGCAGCAACGTCACTTGCGTCCGAGTCTCACCTTCAATAAATCGCTTCATGATCGCCCCCGATACGATCTCGACGATCAGAAGGTTAGACAATCACTGGCGTTTTCACACAGCCTGGACCCAAAGCTGCCTTTGATTAAGGTTGGTACGGAGTCTGACCGAGTCGGCAGTGAGCCGGATGGCAAAGACGACGCTGCCTTGCTGCGTAGTGCGGTCTGCCAGCTGTACCGCCGAGTAGTGCCGCCATTCATTCAACTCGGGGATGAACCATTTGAAATGTGCGCCCGCTGCCGGCACCGCACACCCCGTTGCTAGCGGGCTGACGGTGATTTCTTTGATAGAGGCCGAGAGCATTCGGCAATCAGTGATTGTGTAGTTCATACGAGAGTCAGCTTTCCTGGCTTAGCGGCGTTTCATGCAGGTAGATCCATTGGGCGTTGTGGTGATGCATGCCAATGATCGCCACCGAAACCCGTGAGCTTTCGCGCTGGCCGAGGCGATGGGTTTCCTTGTAGCGAATCGCCACGCTGTTGCCCTCCTGCCAGACCGTATGCAGATCGCTGATGACGATCTCCAGGCCTGGCTTGGCGCCGACTGCACCTTTAAACATCTGTTCGACTGTCGCCCGGCTGACAATGGCTGCCGAGGTGGTGACCATGGTGAACTGCTCGGCAAAGGCCGATATCAGTGGTTCAAGCGTGGCCTGCCCCTTACCGTTTGCGTCGGTGAACAGGGTGTGGATCAGCTCGTGCACGTGATGAATGCTGTGGTGCGCCTGTTCAACTATTTTGTTGTGCATGACAGTCCTTTTGAGTGCTCAACTGACTCAGTTGAAAGAGTGGGAACAGGCCCACCAGCGCGGCGATGGCAAAGGTCACGTGGTAGGCCTGGGTGGTATCGAAATGCTTCAAGAGCAGGTTGAAAACCATCAGGAAGAGGGCCGCGCCGATGCTGAATGACATCTGTCGGTTGATGTTCCAGATGACACTGGCCTTGTGGGTGTCATTGCCCTCGAAGTCCATCAGCGACGTGGTTTGTGCTGTGTTGGCACCGATGCCGCCGCCGATCCCCATCAAGCTGTAGGCGATGACGATCACCAGATAGTCTGAGGGATCGTTCACCAGTAACAGGGTGGCGATGCCGGCGCTGTGCAAGAGCATGCCGAGGGCAAACAGCCGCTTGGCGCCCATCCGGTTATAGACCCGGCCACAGATCAGCATCGCGATGAATGCGCCGATGGCGTAGAGGATCATGAACATCCCTGTCAGTCGGGCGCTGAAGTGCAGGGTGTTTTGCAGGAAGAAGATGCTCATCAAGTTGACCCCCGTGAACACCCCGGGAATT
This sequence comes from Pseudomonas emilianonis, assembly GCF_023072625.1. Taxonomy (NCBI): domain Bacteria; kingdom Pseudomonadati; phylum Pseudomonadota; class Gammaproteobacteria; order Pseudomonadales; family Pseudomonadaceae; genus Pseudomonas; species Pseudomonas emilianonis. The sequence goes on along the minus strand of NZ_JAKNRV010000213.1, from coordinate 7,025 downwards.
GCGTAATAGATAAAGATGGAGGTGCTGAGTTTTTTGCTTTTGAGCAGGCTCAGTTCAATGATCGGATTTTTGCAGGTGCGGTAGTGCACCCCGTACAGCACGACGAACGTAACGCCGGCCATGACGAAGAGGGCGGCCACCCATGCCGGAGCGTCGCCGCCATACAACGACATGCCCATCAATAGGCTGCCGAGTGCAGCGCTGACCAGCAGCAAGCCCTTGATGTCGGGTCTGGGCAAAGTCGTCGGTCGCGCTTCGTTGATCCAGAACCATGACAGCAATGCCGCAATCAGTGAGAACGGGATGTTGCTGTAGAACACCCAGCGCCAGGAGCTGCTGTCGACGATGCCGCCGCCGATGGTCGGTGAAATGGCGGGCGCAATCAGGGCAACGGCCATGACCAACGTGGATATTTTTGCCCGCTGCTCGCCCTTGAACAGGTTAAACGTCAGTGCCTGTCCGACAGGAATCAACAGGCCGCCGCCAATCCCCTGGACGAAGCGCCAGATCACCAGCTCGTTGAAACTGTCGGCCAGCCCACACATCCACACGGAGGCTGTAAACACGATCATCGAGGTGGTGAGGATTTCCCGACTGCCAAAACGACCGGCCAACCAGGTGCTGACCGGAATGATCAGCGTCAGCCCCAAAATATAAGCGTTAGCCACCCAGGCAACGTCTGAGGTACTAACGTGCAGCGCTGCCGATATACTCGGTAATGCGACCGCTGACATAAAGATATTAATGCAGTCTATAAAAAAGCCGATCAGAAATATCAGTGCAACTTTGTAGCGATAGGTCATGTTGTTTCCCCTTTGCCGTAAAGCATAGGGGCGGTGGACTTGAACTGTCGATACGACTATCCTTGAAACAATGTTTGACAGGATTTAACAGTGAGCCATATTTCTATGCACACTCATCTTAATCGGGTCCAGACATTCCTGGCCGTGGTCGATTTTGGTTCTTACACCAAGGCTGCCAATTACCTGAGCATCAGTAAGGCCATGGCCAGCCTGCATGTCAAGGCGCTGGAGGACGTGCTGTCAGCGACGCTGTTGATTAGAAATACCCGAAATATATCCCTCACCGAAATCGGTCATGACTTTTATGAAGAATTCAAAGGTATTGTCGCGGACATCGATAATGCCTTCGATAATGTATTAAAAGGGCATAATCGGGTGTCCGGAAAGTTGCGTTTCAGTTCCACCAGTGAATACGGCGAGGCCTATATTCTTCCGTTGATACCGCAATTTATAGAACGCTATCCGGAAATAAAAATCTGTTATAATTTCAACTCGTCACTCAATGATCTGGTGGCAGAAAAGTTAGATCTGGTAATCCGTTTAGGCAATTTGGCAGACTCGGCTTTCAAGAGCCGTAAACTGGCAGATTATGAAATTGTCCTGGTGGCTACCGAGACGTTTCTTGCACGTCACCCGGTGCAGAATCCTCAGGACCTGAATACGGTGCCGTGGATCGCCAACAGCAACCTGCAGGCACCGACCCAGTGGACGTTGAGCCATCCGCACTTGGGGAATGTCGAGATCAACGGGATTAATCAGTTTGAATCCAACTCTTCCACGGCCATTCGCTCCATGGCGTTGGCGTCGCTAGGCGTCTCGGTGCTGCCCGCCTGGGTAATCAAGGACGATATCGCCAGCGAGCGGCTAATCCGGTTGTTGCCCGACTATTCGCTGCCCTCGCAGTCGGTCAACGTGGTGTTTCCCAACAGCCCGCATTTGCCCCACAAATCGAGGGCATTCATCGATTTCCTGTTGCTGCATCTGGCGCAGTAAGCACCCAATAAATGCCCCTGAATCGAGAGATCCAGGGGCTTTCGTTTAACCGGATACTCGTCTTGACTGAGCAAACCCAATGTCTGCTATTTGGCCGATTTCTGCTGTTTGGTCAGCGCCAGCAACCTGTTAAAACCCGTCATCGAGCGCACACCATAACCTCGCAAAACCTAACATCGGACCGAGTGCGCGGGCCTGGCGCGATGTTGACAAATGTGACGTCGGACGGGTTCGGAGCCTTTAAACCGGCCGGTTTAGAAAGACCAAGCGAGCTGCCAGAGCGGCCATTACCGCAGCGAAGCCATAAGCGCCTAGGCGTTTGGGGATCGAGCCGTTGCGCAGGCGCGCATGAAGCCGTCCGGCGCAAAATCCGAGTAGGGAATGAAACACCAAGGCGATCAGCGCAAGCAGCACACCTAAGAACATCAACTGCAACGTGACGCTGCTGGTGCCGACGGTGACGAATTGCGGTAGGAATACCATGAAGAACAACAGCGCCTTTGGGTTTAACAGGCTGTTGAGCGTGGCTCGGGCCAGGATTTTCCGCAATGAAGCCTGTGTAGGTTGAGTGTCAGTATCCGAAGGGGGAGCCTTCAATGCTTGCCAAGCCAACCACATCAGATAACAAGCGCCTGCCCACCGCAGCAAGTCGAACGCCGGTGCCCAACTCATCACCAGCGCCCCTAGACCCGCGCTAACCAGGACGGTCATCAGCAAATCGGCCAGGGTTATGCCGAGTGCTGCCGCGAGGCCGGCTCGCCAGCCGTGAGCGACTGCGTGGCTGGTGACGATTGCCATGTTGGGGCCTGGCACTATAAGCAGCAGTAAGGCGGCAACAATGAATAGGTAGAGATTAGTAGCGTCAGGCATAGCGCAATACCTCCTTGGATGAGGAGTCATGCTAACCGGAAATGTTCAGGTGGAAGCAGGTACAGCGGGGGGGGATTTGGGGGTAACAGTCTGGTGCACTATGCCCTGAATACTGATTGGTACATCACCGAATACATTATCATCAGCCCGCTGTTCGGCAGTCCCAAGCCCCGGAATGGTCAGGGCACCCAATGGAATCAGGGAGAGATGGATGTACCTCAATCAAAAGTCCAGCCGCTGTATCTTGCTGGCCGGCGCGTTGGTAATTAGCGGTTGCACTTCGTTTTTGCAGGGCAAGCAGTATGTCGTTCCCGGCCCCGATGAACCCTCCGCAACGGTTCGCCTCAAGGCTGGAAATGGTGCGAGACTGGATGCCATGACGTTCAGCGACAATGGATGTTATGCGGGTTACACCATCCTGCCCTCTAACGGCGGCTACATCGAATCTCGGGTCGCCGTGAATAAGGAGCTGATCCTGACCTATGCGCAGTTCGCAGGAAGCAGCGTTTGTCAGATACCGTTCTCCTTCACGCCACAGAACGGCGCCACCTATACCTTAATCCAAGGCTCCTGGAGTAAGCCCAAGGCAGGCATTCTTCCGATCTTCAACCACGACGAACATTTCTGCGGCGTAGGCGTCATCAAGAAAGTCGGCGACCAGGAGAGCATCGAACCCATTCAACAGCTGAAAATCAAGACTCGGTTCGCATGCCTGAAGTTCGTTAAATAGAGATACCGCACGGCATCCGCTGCGAGTTGGTTGAACCATTTCGAGCGGATACCGCCTTTCCCGGACAATGATGCCGATGACCTAGCACTGTGCTGAAAGGTCAGCTTTCGGCGCAGAGTGTGTAAAAACGCTTCGCCAAAATTAAAGTGTGCGCGTCTACGTTAAATCTGAAATTTATTGGCCCGTCAGGCAGATGTGGATTTCGCATAGAAGCGCGATTTCCAATCCGGTTTTGAGTACCTGTCGCGCCGAAAAAACGTTTTTACACAGCCTCGGCCAATTATTGCCGCCGTCGCGCTTTTGTTATCGGCTATTCCGATTTTTAAATCACGGCCCGCGTTTTTAGGAACGCGAAATACTTGGGGTCGTCGTTGTCAAAAATCTCATCTCCAGCCGCCATGTATGCTCGCATAAGTTCATCGGCGGCTCGATCAGTTTCCTCTTTCTCGTAAAGTGCTTGGCCCAAACGCAAATGCAAAAATGGATTGCCGACTGCATCGGGACAAGTCATCGCATACTCAAGGGCCTCTTTTGCGGAGGTAAAGAATCCTCCCTGAAAACAGGCATCGCCGATAGCGGCAAGCACCCATGTCGCCGCTTCCCAGTTATTTTTGGGTTCTGGAATCAACTCCCACGCTAGGTTGTACTGACCGATGGCAGCCGTGAAATCACCGCCTTCCAGATGTTCATCACCCAATTGGCAAAACGCCTTGATCTGCTCATGGGTCAAGTCATCCAATTCGAAAGTTTCCATCTGAATTCCCTGTCTATAAGGCTCAACCGCGTGAGCCGCCGATTTTGCAACCAAGCTGGGCGATAAACAATCGTAAAAATCACGACGATATATAGGCCAGCTAACGGCCGATGGCCGCCTGTCGTGAGGGGCAGGGCGTCGCTGCATGGACTCATGTCGGTACAAAATTGGTACGCAGCTATCAGGTCGGCTCTGTAGGGCAAGTAGTACGTGGCCTACAGGATTAGCAGTTCCAATCCATCATGGCGCCACGGGGAAGTGGGCGGGGAGGGCTATTGGGGCAATTTTCGAGCATCAAGAGGGTCGCAGAAGGCTCACCAAATGCCATAAATTTGCCCAAGGCACCTTGATCTGGGGCTGAGATTATTAAAAAGAGACATTAGGTCACCTCCCTTTTTTTGCGTGCTAGGCTCAATTTCGAGGAAGGCTTTACGATGCAGATGCAGTTGTCATGATTTTTTTCGCGGTTTAACGTGACCTTGCATCTAAATTTTGTATCCGATCGATTTTTTGCAGATACAACGCGAAGCATCCTAAAAAGTTTAATGTCAAAACGACAAACTCGAATGGGAGCATGATATGAGCAAGCAGAACGAAGTCATTACAAAGACTGTCACTCAGCAAGAGTATGAGGCATATTTAGCCGCAAATGATTTTTCAAACTATACGAAGTCCGACCCGAAAGAAATACTTAAAATTGAAGATCTATTAGAGCTTCGAAGCGGAATTCTAAAGGACGAGAGTTACAGCGTTAGCAAGGTTATATGCAGTTGCGGCAAAACATTGACATTTTTTGATTTTCTCACCACCGCAATCTCGGAAAATAGTCATTCTAAACTATTCCTGGTACATGCTCTTTTGGGCAATAAATATGGGTTTCAAAAGCCGCGATTAGTTACTTGTAGTGCGTGTGGTGATCAGCATATCGCATATTACACAACACCTAATTACAGCTGTCCTAACGGCGGTATAACGCATTTAGGCACTAATTGATTTCTGCTGCAAAAGCCGCTTAGGTTTTAGCTGGGAACACCTAAGCGGTCCCATATCCTGGTCAGGAGTGGTTTTGCGAGTTGAGAGGATTTTGGTGGTACAGAATTGGTACGGGAAAAACTTAAGCTGATGTTGGTCTTTGTTTTAAAGGGTTTTGCGGTAAGTCATTCCAATCCATCACCGAAAAGGCTGATGTTTTTCGCTCGTGGCCGGCAGCAGTCGGCCCAGAGTGTGTAAAAACGTTTCGCCAAAATTGAAGTGCGCGCGTCTACGTTAAATCTAAAATTTATTGGCACGTCAGCAGATGTGGATTTCGCGTAGAAGCGCGATTTACAGTCCTGTGTTGAGTACCTGTCGCGCTCAAAAACGTTTTTACACAGCCTCGGCCAAAAGCGGACAGTCTTACTGGGACTGGGCTGGTATCCCTGAGGCTCGAAAGCAGCTATGAAACTCGGGGCGATTCAAAGCACCATTCGAAGACATCTACCCCCCCAAGCCCTCCACCGTAGCAAAGCGAAACCAAAAGCCGTCCACACACATACAAGCACTACTTTCAAGCGGTGCTTACCCAACTAGGAGCAGCCGACCTCTCATATAAGAAAACATCGTTCACATCACACTCCGGGTACACCCATTTACTCCAGTTATCAATCAGCCACCTTGTCGAAATCCCGTGACCAGGAGCACGACTTTCGATAGGGAGCTGAATGAGCATCAACCCTGACTTATTTCCAGACGCAACGACCAAAGAGTGCCCAAATTTCTCATCCGGGAGATCAACAACCATGAAATCCACAACACTTTCATACGGCCAACTTGCTGGCAGTCTAAATATATAGCCGCGCGAAATCAGCTCACCTGCATACTCAACCAGCTTCACACATGCCATTACTTAATCCTCAGATCATGACCACCAGAAGAGTCTTTTTAGTTATCTACAGGACTAAGATCGGACTTAACATCTCCCATATGCGCTCCGCTCCTACCATTTAACTTTCCGAATCTACCATGCTGGGTATCAACCGAGTAAATAAAACCATCACCACCGACAAAAACGTCTCTCGAATTCATCCTACTGAGACGGCTATCTTTCTTCCACCCAAGCGAATCAGCTACTTCCTTGGCAGTGGTCTTTACAGTCGCCACTCGCTCCCCAGGAGGCAAGCTAACCAACCCTTTCTCGAAATCAGAAGCTGACTGACCGCCTGGAAGGTTATCCACGTGTGGAAAGACAAGGATGGCTAATCAGAGCGACGGTCGCTAACCGGCCATGAGCTGCCTTTCACCTGTCCACAAAAGACACTCAACGTACCCTGCTGAAGAGACAACATTGAAAAGGGCACAGACTTAAAAACTACTTAAACCTATCTGGAACGTACTCTTGCCGTTCAACTAATTTTAGCGCATCCAACATATCTTCCAAGAAGTGAGATAGCTCATCTTTAGATTCGCAAACTGTTAGAGAAGCTATTTCCGAATCGCAAAGGCGCTCTTTGATAATGCGCATGCAATCTGCATAAACCATTAGCTCCCCTTCAGACAGGCGCAAATCAAACAACGTTACACTGGCAATACACTCTTTTTTCAGAATATCCATTACTCACCATTTAACATAGTCAGGGAATTTAGATTGAAATGCCTTAAGCTCCTCTGAATCGCCCCTGATTTCCTGGAGGCATCCGACTGGCTCCTTTTGGCCGTTTTCTGCCGCTCCCCATTGGGTGAAGTAAATCGCTTCGAGTTATCCTAGGTGAGCTAGTGGCTTGAGCGGTTAATCCATTAATTTATTTTTTATAACGCTCAGCTTCGCTTTATGTACCGAGCTAATGATGGCCTCAGCCGTTTTATTCCACTTGAACGGCTTGGCTGAATGCTCATTATG